>CAHJXF010000054.1 GCA_903644065.1 Betaproteobacteria bacterium | reverse complement strand
GGCCCCTGCCATGAACACCGGCGCAGCTTCGCGCCCGTGCGCATCCTTCTCGAGCCCGAGGCGGTGCAGCTGGCGATGGAAGTCTGACCGCCGTGAGCACGCCCTTCGCCCACCTGCACCTGCACAGCGAGTATTCGCTGGTCGACTCGACCATCCGCATCAAGAAGCTGGTCGCGGCCTGCGTGCGCGCGGGGGTCTGCGCCGTTGCTGCGGGTCCGCTGGTCGGACCGATCGCTTGCGTATCCATGGGTACCTCCGGTCGATCGCATCCGCGATCCCTGCCACCACCTGCCATTCGAGACCGCCGGCGACAGGCGTCGGGGCGGTCTCGTCTTCGTCGCGGCGGCCGTCGTCGCCGACGGGCGCCGCCGTGTTGCCGGATCAGCCCTTCAACAGCGTCAGCACGTTGTTCGGCACGCTGTTGGCCTGCGCCAGGATCGCCGTGCCGGCCTGCTGCAGGATCTGCGCGCGGGTCAGGTTGGCGGTCTCGGCCGCGAAGTCGGCGTCCTGGATACGGCTGCGCGACGCGGACAGGTTCTCGTTGGTGGTCTGCAGGTTCGTGACCACCGACGTGAAGCGGCTCTGGACCGCGCCGAGCGTCGCCCGGGCGCTGTTGACCTGATCGAGCGCGCTGTCGATCTGCTGGATCGCCAGCTGGGCACCGGCGAAGCTCGACACGTTGAGCGTCGTCAGGCCGGTCGTCGTCGAGGCCGTCGCGCCGTTCGTGCTGTCGAGGCCGGTCAACGTGTCGCCGGCACCGGTCTTGGCGACGGTGAAGGTCGCGTTCGAGGTCAGGTTGATCTTGTTGGTCGTGCTGTCGATGTACGCGTTGACGTGCGTCGTGGTGGCGATCTTGTTGATCGCATCGACGACCTGGGCCGCGCGCTGGCCGGCCGTCCCGGTCGCCGCGAGGGCGCCGATGTTCGTGCCGTTGATCGACAGGCTGTCGGTGGCGCCGTCGAGCGCGCCGGTCGTCAGGCCGCTGATCGCCACCGACTGCGAGCTCGCGGTGGAGACGCTGCCCAGGCCGGCGACGGTCGCCGTCGGCAGGCCCGAGATCGCGATGGTGTCGTTGCTGCTGGTGTTGGCGCCGACCTGGAACACGAAGCTGGGGTTCGAACCGTCGAGCAGCTTGACGCCGTTGAACGACGCGGCGCTGCCGACGCGATCGATTTCCGACTTGAGCTGCGAGACTTCGGTCTGCAGCGCGGCGCGGTCGCTCGAGCTGTTGGTCGCGTTGGCGGCCTGCACGGCGAGCTGGCGGATGCGCTGCAGGTTGTCCGTGGTGCTGGCCAGCGAGCCTTCCGCGGTCTGCGCCAGCGAGATGCCGTCGTTGGCGTTGCGGGCGGCCTGGTCGGCGCCGTTGATCTGGGCCGTGAAGCGCTGCGAGATCGCGAGGCCGGCGGCGTCGTCCTTCGCGCTGTTGATGCGCAGGCCGGACGACAGGCGCTGCAGGGACGTCTGCAGGGAGGCCTGCGAGGTGTTCAGGTTGCGCTGCGCGTTGAGCGATGAAACGTTGGTGTTGATGACCTGTGACATGGAATGACTCCTGGCTGTCGATGAACACCGGCTACGGGGCCGGGCTGACCGGTGCTCCCGAAACGGAGGTCAGCCGGTGTTGTAATGCTTATCGGTGGGCCTGCCAAAAAACTGAGTCGACGGCAAGCTTTTCCGGCGCTGTCGCAATCTAAGTCGTATGGATCGCACAGCAAGCGGTAAACAGATGCGGGAAAGGACGGCTGTTCCGCAAGCGCCGGCGTCCGCCGACGGGACGTTCAGGCGGACCGTGCTTCGACGAGCGCCGCGACGACGGTGCAGTTCTTGCCGGCCTGCTTGGCCTGGCGCAACGCGCGGTCGGCACGCGGCATCACCTGCGCGAGCGTCTCGTCGGCCTCGACCCGCGCGATCCCTGCGGAGAAGGTGATCGCCGGCAGGTGCGACGTCGATGCGCCGAGGTGGTCGGCGAGCGCGCGTTGCATCTCGACGATGGTCCGTTCGGTGTCTTCGACCGAGAGGCCGGGGAACATCAGCGCGAACTCCTCGCCGCCGTAGCGCGCGACCGTGTTGGCCGGCGCTGCGCACAGATGCAGGACCTCGACGACATTGCACAGCACCTCGTCGCCGACCGAATGGCCGTGGTCCTCGTTGATGCGCTTGAAGTTGTCGACGTCGATCAGCGCGATCGACGGCAGCGGACCGCCGTCGGCCCGCGCGAGCTCGGCACGGAACGCGTCGTTGAAGCCGCGGCGGTTCATGGCCCGCGTCAGCGGATCGGTGCGCACCAGCGTGCTGGCCTCGCGCAGCTCGTGCTCCAGCGTGGCGGTTCGTTCCTGCAGCGCGCGGACCCGCGCCTCCGCATCCACCAGCAACGTTCGTTCGGCCGCGACGTTGGCCGACATCGAGCGAGCGTCGGCGACCAGGATCTGCGTCAGGCTCGACAGCTTGCCCAGGTCGTCGGTCTCGGCGATGCGCTCGGCCATGTCGACGATCTTCGTCGAGTACGCGTCGGTCGACGTGACGAGCGTCGACAGGCGGCCGAGCAGCGTCTCGGCGAGTTCGCGAACCGCGCGCTTGGTCTCGTCGAGGCTGTGCTTGATGGCGCCTTGCCGCACGATCAGCGCCCGCAGGCAACGCTCCGCCTCGTCGAGCTTCTTCTCCGTCAGCGGCGCGGTCAGCACGCGCCCGATCTGCTCGATCTGGTTGCCGAGCAGCGCCGACTCCGGCGTCAGCTGGTCGATGTTCCGCAGCAGCAGCGCCAGCAGGCTGGCGAGCCGGAAGCTGATCACCGTCTCGGGCAGCTCGTTCGCGTGCGCGGCGGGGCGGCTGCCGGCGCCCGGCGGATGCACCGTCGCATCGCGAGCCTCGAAGTGCGCGCCGCCCAGCCCGTCGGTGCTCGCGAACAGACGGGTCGGCGTCGCGAAGGCCTGCGACGCGCTGAGACGGTCCGGCGGCACCGGTGGCTCGGCGGATGCGGCCCCCTGGGCACCGCCGAGGATGTCGGTGCCGAGGAACTGGCCGACCTGCTGGCCGCTTTCGGCGTTCGGTCCGTTCCACGAGTCCATCAGACGACCGAGTCGTGCGAACAGCGCGTCGAGCGGTTCGAGTCGCGGCACCAGCGCGCGCTTCAGGCCTTCGCGCTTTCGCGTCACCGTGATGCCGGCGTGGTGCGACTCGAGTTGCGTCAGCAGCCGCGCGATCAGCGCCGCGCTGGCCTTTCCTTCGGCGCCGCCGACCGGCTCGGCGGGGTCGCGCGGATGGTCGGGGTGCGTCGCCGCGATCTGCCGGTAGATGCGCGCGTAGTTGTCCGGCGTCGGACTGACGCGCTCGCCGGCGATGCGGCGCAGCGTCTCGCGGGCGACGGCGTTGATCGCCGAGACCACCCGGGTGGCGGGGGACGACGCGGTCATCGCGACGCGCGTCGGCGCCCGAGCGCGGAGCCGGGATGGAAGATCGACCGAACGTTCATGCCGTGGTACGCATCTCTGGAAGCGTCGAAGCGAGTGGGTGGCGGGGCCGACGGGCGACGACAGACCGGGGAAAGCCTCGCTGTTCGAGACAGGATCGGCAGGCTGGCTCGTTTCTTGAAGGCGGCGGACGAAAGCGGTGACGGAACCGGGAGGCGCACGCTTCCGGAGACTGCGACGGGCCGGTGCAGACAGTGCGCGCCGCAAACGAAAAACCCCGCCGAAGCGGGGTTTCCGGGGGCCGACCGTCGCGAGACGGACGAGCGGGACTTACATGTCCATGCCGCCCATGCCACCCATGCCGCCCATGCCGCCACCCATGCCGCCGCCCATGCCACCGGCCGGCTTGTCGTCGACCAGCTCCGCCACCATCGCATCGGTGGTCAGGATCAAGCCGGCGATCGACGCGGCGTTCTGCAACGCCGAACGCGTGACCTTGGCCGGATCGAGAATACCCATCTCGATCAGGTCGCCGTACTCGCCGGTCGCGGCGTTGTAGCCGAAGTTGCCGGTGCCGGCCTTCACCTTGTTGATCACGACCGACGGTTCGTCGCCGGCGTTCTGCACGATCTGGCGCAGCGGCTCCTCGACCGCGCGCAGGACCAGCTTGATGCCGGCGTCCTGGTCGGCGTTGTCGCCCTTGACCGAGATGTTGGTCACCGCCCGGATCAGCGCGACGCCGCCACCGGCGACCACGCCTTCCTCGACGGCCGCACGCGTGGCGTGCAGCGCGTCCTCGACGCGGGCCTTCTTTTCCTTCATCTCGATCTCGGTCGCGGCACCGACCTTGATCACCGCGACGCCGCCGGCCAGCTTGGCGACCCGCTCCTGCAGCTTCTCCTTGTCGTAGTCCGACGTGGCTTCGTCGATCTGGACCCGGACCTGCTTGACGCGCGCCTCGATGGTCTTGGCTTCGCCGGCGCCGTCGATGATCGTCGTGTTCTCCTTCGTGATCTCGACGCGCACCGCTTGCCCGAGGTCCGTCAGTTGCGCCTTCTCGAGCGTCAGGCCGACTTCTTCGGCGATGACCTGGCCGCCGGTCAGGATGGCGATGTCCTCCAGCATGGCTTTCCGACGATCGCCGAAGCCCGGCGCCTTCACGGCGCAGGTCTTGAGGATGCCGCGGATGTTGTTGACGACCAGCGTGGCCAGCGCCTCGCCTTCGACGTCTTCCGCGATGATCAGCAGCGGACGTCCGGCCTTCGCCACCTGCTCCAGGACCGGCAACAGGTCACGGATGTTCGAGATCTTCTTGTCGAACAGCAGCACGAACGGGTTGTCCAGGACGGCGACCTGCTTGTCCGGGTTGTTGATGAAGTACGGCGACAGGTAGCCACGGTCGAACTGCATGCCTTCGACGACGTCGAGCTCGTTGTCGAGCGACTTGCCGTCCTCGACCGTGATCACGCCTTCCTTGCCGACCTTGTCCATCGCGTCGGAGATGATCTTGCCGATGTTCTCGTCCGCGTTGGCCGAGATGGCGCCGACCTGGGCGATCTCCTTGCTGGTCGTGGTGGGCTTCGCGAGCTTCTTGATCTCCTCGACGATCGCGACCACGGTCTTGTCGATGCCGCGCTTCAGGTCCATCGGGTTGATGCCGGCGGCCACGTACTTGAAGCCTTCGCGGACGATGGCCTGGGCCAGCACGGTCGCGGTGGTGGTGCCGTCGCCGGCGTTGTCGCTGGTCTTGGACGCGACTTCCTTCACGAGCTGCGCGCCCATGTTCTCGTACTTGTCCTTGAGCTCGATCTCCTTCGCGACCGACACGCCGTCCTTGGTGACGGTGGGGGCGCCGAAGGAACGCTCGAGCACGACGTTGCGACCCTTCGGGCCCAGCGTGACCTTGACGGCGTTGGCGAGGATGTTGACGCCGTTGACGATCTTCGAGCGCGCGTCGTCGCCGAAAAGAACTTGTTTAGCTGCCATGGATGTTTTCCTTTTTCTGTTCGGTGCGGATTACTTGGCGGCGCCTTCGACGACGGCCATGATGTCTTCTTCGCGCATGACCATCAGGTCCTCGCCGTCGACCTTGACGGTCTGGCCGGAGTACTTGCCGAAGAGGACGCGGTCACCGACCTGGACGGCCAGCGGGGCGACCTCGCCCTTGTCGCTGCGCTTGCCCGGGCCGATCGCCAGCACTTCGCCCTGGTCGGGCTTCTCGGCGGCGTTGTCGGGGATGACGATGCCGGACGACGTCTTGGTTTCCTGATCGAGACGTTTGACGATCACGCGATCGTGCAACGGACGAAGATTCATGGATACTCCTCTGGTTTGAGTGGGTGATTGCGGTGGGCCGAGGCCATGGCGGCGCCGGAACTCTTCCGCGCGGCCGCGATGCCGAATCCGGCATCGCATCGTTAGCACTCGACGACGACGAGTGCTGATTATACCGACCAGTGTTCCAAAATCAAGGCGTTGCAGCGGCGCCGGGCCCGGCCGGCCCGGTCTCGACGCGCGCCTGCGGTTCGTCGCCCGTGTGCGGCTGGTCGTTCGCGTCCTCCGTGCTCGGCGGCGACGGACGACGGTTCCCATGACCGGCACGATGCCGTTCGCCGCCGCCGCGATGCTGCTCCTGTCGCTGGGTGCGGCGACGCCTGCGGCCGAGCCATCGCTGCCGCCGTCGATCGCCGCCGCGTTCGCCCACGCGCAGATTCCGGAAAGCGCCGTCGCGATCGTGGTGCAGCCCGTCGGCACGGCCTCGCGGCGGGCGCGGGACGGGACGCGGTCGGCCGTGCGACCCGCCACCTCGGTCGCGGGCGATCTCGAGCTCGAGGCGAACGCCGACCGCCCGATGAACCCGGCGTCCACGATGAAGCTCGTGACGACCTACTCGGCGCTCGAGCAGCTCGGACCGGCCTTCACCTGGAAGACGGTCTTCGCCAGCGCCGCCCCGCTCGACGCCGGCGTGCTCGACGGCGACCTCTACCTGCGCGGCGCCGGCGATCCGAAGCTGGTCTTCGAAGGATTCTGGCTGATGCTGCGGCAGTTGCGGGCGCGGGGTCTGCGCACGATCCGCGGCGACCTGGTGGTCGATCGCGGCCTGTTCGAGCAGGTGCCGTTCGACCCCGGCGCGTTCGACGGCGAGCCGTTTCGTCCCTACAACGTCAATCCGGATGCGCTGCTCGTCAACTTCAAGTCGGTCACCATCCGCTTCCTGCCGGACGAGCAGCGACGCGAGGTGCGGGTGACGATGGAGCCCGCCCTCGCCGGTTTCGAGCTCGGCCCCGTCGCCTGGGGCGACGGTCCCTGCGGCGACTGGCGGGCCCGCGCCGCGCCGGATTTCTCGCGCGGCGACCGGCTCGTCTTCGGCGGGGTCTATCCGGGCGAATGCCGCGAGCAGACCTGGAACGTGGCCGTGATGGACCATCGCCAGTACGTCGGGGCGTTGTTCCGCTCGCTGTGGGGCGAACTGGGCGGCGCGTTGCAGGGCGCCGTTCGCGACGGCGCGATGCCGGCCGACGCGCGGGTGCTGGTGGAGCACGAGTCGGGCAGCCTCGCCGAAGCGGTCCGCGACATCAACAAGTACAGCAACAACGTGATGGCGCGCGAACTGTTCCTGTCGACGGCGGCGGAAGTCTCGCGCCAGCAGGGCACCGCGGAGCGGGCGCGCCAGGTCGTCGAGGCGTTCTACGCGGCCAAGGCGATCGCATTGCCGGAACTCGTCATCGAGAACGGCTCCGGCCTGTCGCGCCGCGAGCGCATCAGCGCGTCGTCGATGGCGCGCGTGCTGCAGGCGGCCTGGGCGTCGCCGGTGATGCCGGAATTCGTCTCGTCGCTGCCGCTCGTCGGCTTCGATGGAACGATGCGGCGGCGGCTGAACACGCGGTCGGTGGCGGGGCAGGCCCATATCAAGACCGGGTCGCTCGCGGACGCGCGCGCCATCGCCGGCTACGTTCTCGCCGCGTCCGGTCGCTATTACGTCGTCGTGTCGATAATCAACCATGCCAACGCCACGCGCGGGCAGGCCGGGCAGGATGCGCTGCTGCAATGGATCTACGAGCACGGCTGAGCCGCGTCTTCCGAGGCTGGATCTGAGCATCCGTCCGACCCCGTCGCGGCAGTGGTTCCCACAGGCTGAAAACCGATAGCTCACTAGACTCGGTGCCGCTGCGGTTAGACTCCCGGCACCGCCACTCAACGAGGAAACCACGATGACGACCTACGACGACGACCGCCTCAACGCCCAGAAGGACAAGATGGTGCAGCACAAGGACAAGATCGTTTCCGATCTTCGTTCCGGCGTCGACGACGCCCAGGGCTTTCTGAATGCGGCGGCTTCGTCGACCGGCGACAAGGCGGCTGAGTTGCGCGACAAGGCGACGGCCGCGTTGAAGCGTGCGTCGGAGTCGCTCAGCGACCTGCAGGCCACCGTGATGGAGAAGGGGCGCGACGCGGCCATCCTGACCGACGATTACGTGCACGAGAATCCCTGGCAAGCCATCGGCATCGGGGCGGCCATCGGCTTCCTGTTCGGCGTCGCGGTCGCGCGTCGCTGACCCGTTCTACGGACGCCGGCGCGTCGTTCGCCGCCGCGTCGCTCCGCTTCGGACCCGCCATCACGGCGGGTCTTCGTTTTGAACTGCAGGTTTTTTACGGATCGAGTCCATGATCTTTGGCGCCAGTCGTCCACGACGCCCACGCGCGTCCTCAAGGGAAGCTCGTCGCACGACCGCCGAGCCCGTGCACGATGCGGAACTGCCGCCGAAGCTGATTCCGTCGGTCCGATCGCTGGTCTCTACCGCGGTGGCGCTGGCACACACGCGCCTCGCGCTGGCCGGCATCGAGCTCGAGGAGGAGATGCAGCGGTTGATCACCGCGGCCGCGCTGGGGTTCGCCTCGCTGATCCTGGTCCTGCTCGCCCTGGTGGTCGGCACGTTCACCATCGTCGCTGCGGCGCCGGAGGAACATCGGGTGGCCACGATGCTCGCCATCACGGTGGTCTACCTGATCATCGCCATCGTGCTGGTGTTGCGGCTCAAGGCCATCTTCACCAACCGGCCGGCGATCTTCAGCGGCACGCTCGCCGAACTCGAGAAGGACAAGGAGACGCTGTCGCAGATGACGAAGGCGCACGAGGCCGCCGAGGCGGAGGCGGAGTTCGAGCGGCAACGCGTCCGCGAGGAACGATCGAGCCGTACGGCTCGGCAGGGAGCGAACTGACATGGCCGACTCGAATGTCCCGCTGAAGCTGCGCAAGCAGATGTTGTTGATGCGCGCCGCAGTGGAGCGGATCGAACTCGCGCAGCACGTGCTGGACGTGCGTCGGGCGGCTACGTTGTCGGCCGTCGTGCGCAACGCCATGCCCGGCGACCGAACCCGTGGTCTCGCGTTGCGCGCCTTCGACCTGTTGAAGCGTTATCCCTTCCTGACCTCGGCGACGTCGCTGATCGCGTCGCGATTCAAGATTCCCCTGCTAGTCACGGCCACCAAGCTGGGCGGCGTGGCGACCGTCGGCTACAAGCTGTACGAGCTGTGGATGAAGCGGAAGTCGGCTCCGGTTCCCTCGAGCCGCCGCATCACCACCGACTGAACGTTGCGGCGGCTCGTTCGTTCGTGGGCGCTCGCCGGTGCGTTGCTGGGCTGGTCCGCGACGGCAGCGGCGGACGATCGACCGGATGCGGTGCCGTATCGGCCCACCGTCTCAACCCCGGCGGCGCTGTCGGCGCCGCATTGGCTGGAAGGCGAGTTCGGCGGGTTGATCCAGCGCAGCCGGGCCGGCGATGATGACGGCGTGCGTCGCGAGAGCCTTCCCTATGCGCTCAAGTACGCCTTCAGCGAGGACTGGGGTGTCCGCATCGCCGGCGAGGCGCTCGTGCAGGCGAACGCCGATGGCTCGCACGAGATCGGTTTCGGCGACACCGCGCTGATCGGCAAGGGTCGACTCGAGGTAGACGGCGCCTCGGCGCTGGGGCTCGAAGCCGGTGTGCTGGCGCCGACCGCGCGGCATGGCCTCGAAACCGGCAGCGGGAAGCCCGACTGGCTGGTCAACGGGATCTACAGCGTCGATGCGGCGGGCTGGCACGGCGATGTCAACCTGACCGGGACGCGACTCGGCAATCGTGGCGCGGGGCGATCGCGACTGCAGGAGCTGGGCGCCGTCGCGGTGTCCCGTCCGATCGGCGAGCGCTGGACCGCGGAAGCCGAATGGTCGGGGACCCGGCAGCACGGCGTCGGCGGCACCGCGCAGGTCCTCGGCGCGGTCAGCCTGGCGCTGCGGCGCGACCTGGTGCTGGATGTCGGTGCCCTGCACGGCTGCAACGCGGCGACGCCGACTTGGCAGGCCTTCGCCGGCGTGACGGTCGTGATCGGGCGCGTCGACTGATCGGCGTCATGGTGCAGGGCTGACGAATGTCATGCCCACGGTCGCGAACGTGGCGTTGCCGTCCTGAAGCGCCCGTCGACCGAGCGCCGCATCGAAGGTCAATTGCCTGGTGGCTGCGAACGTCAGTCCGATCTGCGTTGTCCGGTTGCGGGATGCGGTACCGGTCCGTTCGCCGACCAGCGAGAACGCCGGTGTGACCGCCCATTCGAGCGCCGTTCCCCAGAACACATGGTCGCGATCCTGCCGGGCGGGGGCCCAGTCGTGGACCCGACCCAGGTTGGCATCGAGCTGCAGCTTGTCCACCAGCGGCGTACTGGCGACGGCCGTCGCGCTCGACAGTCGCGCAGCGGGTCGCGACCGACCCTTGACGAAATCTTCCTCGGCCGAAAGGTCGATGCCCCAACCCGGCGCGCTGCCCGACACCGAACGGGGGACCGCCTTCAACTGGATGAGTCCCTGCTTCATCGAAGCGGCGTCGCCCACCGCGGCACGCGCCCCGCCGAGCAGGATCTCGCCCCAACCGAAGGGGTCGCAACTGGGCGCGAACCCGTAGTCGCCGAGGGCCGGCGCTGCGCCGCCGGCGCGAACGCGACGTGCGAACGACTCGACCTGACAGGATCCGCGTGGAACGACCGCGGCGTCGTCGGTATCGAGCGGTCGGCCGGCACGCGCTACGGTGGGCGACGCGGTCGCCGCGAACGCGACGACCAGGGCCGCGACGCCGCCGGCGTGCCGCTTCATGCCGAGCGGGCTCGGACCGCCATCAGCGCATCGCGGACGCGGCCTCCGCGTTGGCCACCAATCGCTCGAGGCAGCGATCGATGTCGCCCTGACCGGCGATGAAGAAGCGCGCGGCGCTGTCGCGGTCCGCGCCGACGCGGACCGTGACCCACGACGCGGGGGCGACCTGGAACGCCGCCTCGTCGGTCAGGTCGTCGCCGACGAAGAACGCCGCTTCGCAGCGTTCCAGCCGCACGAGGGCGAGCAGGGCGGTGCCCTTGTCGGGAGCGCCTTCCGGCAACAGGTTGAAGACGCACTTGCCGCCGATCACGCGCGGCGCCGGATCGAGGCGGCCGATGGCGGTCATGATCGCCGTGTGCGCGGCGGCGTGGTCTGGCGATCCGCGGTAATGGATCGATAGCGAATAGCTCTTCGGCTCGACGACGATGCCGTCGAGCGGCACACGTCCGATCGCGTCGGGCCACTGCTCGACCCAGCGTAGCGCCACGGCGCGGTGCGCCTCATTGCCCGCGTGATCGACGACGGCGTCGGTCGGCGAGCGATGCAGCGGGTCGGGCACGCCCTCGGCGCCGTGATTGCCCACCAGGTAGCGCGGCGTGAATGCGATGCGACCGCGCAGGTCGTCGACGCTTCGTCCCGTGACCAGCGCGGTCGCCGCGAGCGCACCGAGGCGGCCCAGCAGCTCGACGGTCCGCGCCTCGGCCGCCGCCTGCTCCGGCCGCTCGACGATCGGTGCGAGCGTCCCGTCGAAGTCGAACGCGTAGAGCGCCGGGCGACGCGCCAGCTGCGCCAGCGCTTCCCGCCCCTCCGCCGCGAACAGGTCGATCACGCGGCGGCCTTCCGCCAGCGGCCGCGGTCCTCCGCGTCGCTGTGATGTTCGGCGATGCGAGCCCGGATGCGTTCACGATGCCGCAGCCGCGATGCGTCGATCAGCATGCGAGCCGCCCAGCGGAAGACGTTGTGGTCCCGCACCATCGCCCGCAGGGCCCGCATGCGCTCGCGCTGCTCGGCCGGCGGCATGGTGAGCGCAGCGTGGATCATGTCGGCGGTGTGCTCGACGTGATACGGATTGACGATCAACGCCTCGCGCAGCTCGCGCGACGCGCCGGCGAACGCCGACAGGATCAGCACGCCCTGCTCGTCGTCGCGCGCTGCCACGAACTCCTTGGCCACCAAGTTCATGCCGTCGTGCAGGCTGGTCACCACGCCGACCTCGCAGGCCCGGTAATGCGTGAACACCGACTGCTTGTCGTGATGCTCGATCAGCAGCGCGATGGCATCCGGGTCGCCGGCCGGTCGCGCCGACGGGCCGCGCGCGAAGCGACGGTTGATGCGCGATGCCTCGGCGCGCACCCGGGCCTCGAAGTTCTGGTACTCCTCCAGCGCCGACCGCGAAGGCGCCGCGATCTGCACGAACGTGAAACGGCCGACCATCTCGGGATGGCGTTCGAGCATCGTCTCCACGGCGCTGAAGCGCTCGAGGATGCCCTTGGTGTAGTCGAGCCGGTCGACGCCGATGCCGAGCAACTGCGCCGCCGGCAGTCCGAGGCGCTCGCGCACTTCGCGTCGACAGTCGTCGACCGTCTTGCCGAGCGACGGCGCGTCGGGCCAGTCGATCGAGATCGGATAGCTTTCCACCTGCGTCCGTTCGCCGCCGTACGAGATCAGCGACGTCTCGTGCTCGATGCGGGTCTCCAGGAAACGGTCCGCCGTCTCGATGAAGTTCTTGGCCTGGTAGCGCGTGTGGAAGCCGACGATGGTGCTGCCGAGCAATCCCTCGATCAGCTCGGTCCGCCACGGGCAGATGCCGAACGACTCGGGGTTGGGCCAGGGGATGTGCCAGAAGGTGATGATCGTCGCATGCGGCAGGCGGTCGCGAACCAGGCGCGGCAGCAATGCGAAGTGATAGTCCTGCACCAGCACGACGGGATTCTCGGTACGGGCTTCGGCCACCACCGCATCGGCGAAACGGCGGTTGACCGCGACGTACTGCTTCCAGTCGGCGCTGCGAAAGACCGGCCGCACGTGGGCGATATGGCAGAGCGGCCACAGTCCCTCATTGGAAAAGCCGTAGTAGTAGCCTTCCTCTTCCTCCTGCGTGAGCCAGATGCGCCGCAGCGTGTAGGCCGGGTCCTTCGGCGGCACCGCGACGCGGTCGTGCTCGTCGACGCTCTCCCGGTCGGCCGATCCGGCCCCGTGGGCGATCCACGTGCCGGAACAGGCGCGCATCACCGGCTCGACCGCGGTGACGAGGCCGCTGGCCGGGCACTGCACCTCGACGCCGGCCTCGGTCTTGCTGTGGATGTAGGGCTCGCGATTGGAGACGACGATGATCTCGTCGTCCGACAGATGCTCCTTCAGCAGCGCCCGCAGCCGCTCGGGCGTCCATTCGCCGCCTTCGTCGCTTGCGTCGCGCAGGCGTCGCTCCTCGTCGACCTCGCGCAGGATGCCGCGCAGGTCCGACATCAGCGGCCGCAACTCGGGATCGAAGTCGTGCTCCCGTTGATGCGGCGACGAGCCCGTCGTTTCCATGCCGGAGAAGGGCCGCACGACGCCCTCGCCGCGCAGCATCGCGCGCACGCCGGCGATCCAGCCGCGCCACGACAGATGGGCGACCAGCAACGTGATCAGCGAGGTCACGAAGCCGATCGAGAGGAACAGCACGATGGTGTACTTCCGCGTCTCCTCGCTGCGGCTCTCGATGAAGCTCATGTCGGACACCATCACGAGGCTGCCCGGCTCGCGCTCGACGGCGTGGATCGGGAAGCGTGCGACATGCAGCGAACCGCTCGGCAGCTTCACGACGGAACCCACCGCATCGCTGCCGGCGCCCCCGATGCGGTGTTCGTCGGCAGCCGGCACGCACCCGACCCGGGCCGGCAGGTTGGTGCTCCGGAATGCCAGCCGCTGACGGGAATCGCAGTAGCCGATCGCATACAGGCGTTCGTTCTGCGTGACGGCGTTGAGCAGTGCGTTGACCCGTCCCGCGCTGTCGGCGGCGAGCGGCTCGGCCAACTGGTCCGTGAGCCGCCCCGCCGCCGACTGGACCCGCGAATCGAGGTCCCGGAGGTTCCACCGCAACGTCAGGGCCTCGACCTGCGGAACGATGACCAGCGCCAGCAGCGCCAGCGCGACGATCAGCGGAACGAGGAAACGCAGGGACAGGCGCATACCGTGCGACTTTCACGAAGGTGGGGCACGACGTCGCGCACGGGCCGATCGACGATCGCCGACGCTGGCAAATTCTAGTGCGCCCGTGCCGTCGTTCGGATGCGACGATTGCTGATACGGGCGCGCCCAGCGGCGCGCCGCCCGCCCGGTCAGGCCAGGGTGTCGAAGACCTCGCGGGCCGCCGCCAGCGTTTCGTCGATCGTCGCGTCGTCGTGGGCGATCGAGACGAAGCCCGCTTCGTAGGCCGACGGAGCGAAGTACACGCCGCGATCGAGCATCGCGTGGAAGAAGCGCTTGAAGCGCTCGATGTCGGATCCGCTGACATGCGCGAGCGCGCGGGGCAGCTCGTCTGTGAAGTAGAAGCCGAACATGCCGCCCACGGCGTCGCTGGCGAACGCGAGACCGGCCGCGTGCGCCGCTGACGCCAGTCCGTCGGCCAGGCGCCGCGTCTGCGCTCCCAGCCGTTCGTGGAAACCCGGCTTGGCCACCTCGGCCAGCGTGGCGAGCCCGGACGCGACCGCCACCGGATTGCCGGACAGCGTGCCGGCCTGGTACACGGCGCCTTCCGGCGACAGGTGGCGCATCAGGTCGCGCCGCCCGCCGAACGCCGCCACCGGCATGCCGCCGCCGATCACCTTGCCGAGCACGGTCAGGTCGGGTCGCACGTCGTAGAGCGCCTGCGCACCGCCCAGCGCCACGCGAAAACCGCTCATCACCTCGTCGAACACCAGCAGCGCGCCGTGGCGTCGGCAGAGCGACTGCATGCAAGCCACGAACTCCGGCGTGGAGCGGACCAGGTTCATGTTGCCGGCGATCGGCTCCACCATGACGCAGGCGATCGCGTCGCCGTGCTCCGCGAACGCCGTTTCGAGTTGCTCGCAGTCGTTGAAGTCGAGAACGAGGGTGTGCTGCGTGATCTCGGGCGGCACGCCGGCCGAACTCGGCGTGTTGAAGGTCAGCAGGCCCGAGCCCGCCTTGACCAGCAGGCTGTCGGCGTGGCCGTGGTAGCAGCCGTCGAACTTGATCAGCTTGGGCCGTCCGGTCGCGCCGCGGGCGAGGCGGATCGCGCTCATCGCGGCTTCGGTGCCCGACGAGACCAGCCGGACCTGCTCCATCGACGGGACCAGACGGCACAGCGTCTCGGCCATCTCGATCTCGCCTTCGGTCGGTGCGCCGAACGACAAGCCGCGGGTCGCCGCTTCCTGGATCGCGGCCACGACCGCGGGATGGGCATGCCCGAGGATCGCCGGACCCCAGCTGCCGATGTAGTCGATGTAGCGACGGTCGTCGGCATCCCAGAAGTGCGCGCCGCTGGCCCGGCCGACGAAGCGCGGGACACCGCCGACCTGGCGAAAGGCGCGCACCGGCGAATTGACGCCGCCGGGCGTGGTGAGCGAGGCACGGGCGAACAGCTGGTCGTTGCGGGAGGCGGTCACGGCGGCAGCCAGAGGAGTCGAGGAAGTCAACGCAAGGCGTCGCCGAAGGCGGCGGCGAGCGCGGCGGCCCGGTCGGCCACCGACGACGGATCGGACGGCACGAACAGGTCGCCGATCACCGCGGCGGCGTCCGCCCCGGCCGCGACCAGCGACGGCA
>CAHJXF010000053.1 GCA_903644065.1 Betaproteobacteria bacterium | reverse complement strand
CGGACGGCCGTCCCCCCGCGCGCTCGCCCGTGTTCGTGCCGATGTTGAGCCAGCCGGGACTCGACGTGGCGGCGATGGCGCCGCGCGACGCCGACGGCTGGGATCCGGTCCGCGCCTCGCCGCGCGACTACGGGCTGATCCTGCCGCACGCGAGCTTCCGCCTGCATCGACTGGTGAAGGCGGGGCGGCACGGCGTGGTCGCGTCGCTGCGCCTCGAGGAACTGATGATGCGCGGCGCGGATTTCGACCTGGTCCGCTTCACAGTGCTGTGAGCGTCTCGCCCGACAGCGCACGGCCGGGGTCGGTCGTGTCGACGTCGCCGACGATGCGTCGCGCCGGCAGCGTCGCGGTGAACACGCTGCCCTTGCCGACCTCGCTGTCGATCGTCAGCGTTCCCTGGTGGCGGGTCAACACGTGCTTGACGATCGCGAGGCCGAGACCGGTGCCGCCCGACTGCCGCGATCGACCGCGGTCGACGCGGTAGAAGCGCTCGGTCAGGCGCGGCAGGTGTTGCGACGGGATGCCGATCCCGTCGTCCGCGACGGCCAGCGTCGCGCTGCCGTCGGCGAGCCGGTGCCAGCGCACCTCGATGCGGCCGTGTTCGGGGGTATAGCGGATCGCGTTGGTCACCAGGTTCGTGAAGGCGCTGGTCAGCTCGACCTCCGAGCCGAGCAGGGCCAGGCCCGGTTCGATGTCGAAGACGATCGCGTGGGTCCCGTTGGACAGCTGCCGCGCGGTGCCCGCGATGCGCTCGAACAGCGCCGTGGTGTCGATGGTGTCCGAGCGCGGCGCGCTGGTCGCTTCCAGTGCCGACAGCGTGAGCAGGTCGTCGACGAGGCGCTGCATGCGCGCGGCCTGCTCGCGCATCAGCGCCATGTACTGGGTGCGCTGCTCGACCGTCACCGCCGATTCGCTGATGGTCTCGAGGAAACCGGCCAATACGGTGAGCGGCGTCTTCAGCTCGTGCGAGACGTTGGCCACGAAGTCGCGGCGCGTCGTCTCCAGCTTCTCGAAGCGGGTGATGTCGCGCGACAGCAGCAGCTTCTGCGCGTCGCCGTAGGCCACCAGCTGCAGCGACAGCACCCGCTCGGTCCGCTGGTCGGGATGACGGACGCGCAACTGCACCGGCTTGTCCCATTCGCCGCGCGACAGGTAGGCGAGGAAGTCGGGGGCGCGGACCAGGTTGGCGAGGTTCTGGCCGATGTCCTCCGCGAGTCGCAGGTTGAGATGCTGCTCGGCCTGCGGATTGCACCAGACGATCTGGTTCAGCGCGTTGATCGTGACCACGCCGTCGGGCAAGGCCTGTGCGGCGCCACGGAAGCTGGTCAGCGCCTCGGTCAGTTCGGCGTGTTCCCGCTGCCGGGCGCGACCGCGATGGTAGAGCTGCGCGTACAGCTCCTCCCAGGCGCCCGACGAGCGCGGCAGCGTGGCGCCCAGCTCCTGGCGCGACCAGCGCGACAGGTTGCGCAGATGAATGGCGTCGCGCAGGTAGCGCAGCACCAAGGCCGCCGCCGCGAATCCGAAGGCCGTCGTCCAGTCGGACAGGCCGCGAACCACCAGCGTCCCCAACGCCACGAGGCCGATGAAGGACAGCGTCCGGACCCAGACAGGATTCATGCGTGCGGCCGGCGTGGTCGGTGGAGAACGGTCGATCGTCCGGGCCGCGACCGCCGGCGACGCGGCAGCGACGGACCGATCGGGGCGCGCATCTTAGCGCGGCCCGGACCGGGCGGCGCGGTCCGCGCTCGGCGAGTCAGCCGGCCGTCGCGAGCCGTTGTTCGACGACCGAGAAGCGGTAGCCGGTCCCGCGCACGGTCTCGACGAGATGCTCGTGGCTGGTCGGCGACAGCGCGTGCCGCAGCCGCCGGATATGGACGTCGACGGTCCGCTCCTCGAGGAAAACGTGGTCGCCCCACACCTGGTCGAGCAACTGGGCGCGCGAGTACACGCGCTCGGGATGCGTCATGAAGAAATGCAGCAGGCGGAACTCGGTCGGCCCGATGTCGAGCGTGCGGCGTCCGCCGTCGGCGACCCGGCCGCTCAGTCGGTGGGTCCCCGGATCGAGCACCAGGCCGCCGACCTCGACGAGGTCGTCGGTGAGCTGCGGTGCACGGCGCCGCAGCACCGCCTTGATGCGGGCCATCAACTCCTTCGGCGAGAACGGCTTGGTCACGTAGTCGTCGGCGCCCGCTTCGAGGCCGTCGACCTTGTCGGTCTCGTTGGAACGCGCCGTCAGCATGATGATCGGCACGTCGCGGGTCCGCTCGTCGCCGCGCAGCTGCTTGGCGAACTGCACGCCGGACGCACCCGGCAGCATCCAGTCGAGCAGCACGAGGTCGGGCAGTTCGGCGCGGACCAGGGTGGTGGCCTGCTCGGCCGTGGCGGCCCGCAGCACCTTGTGGCCGGCGAACGTCAGGTTGACCGCGATCAGTTCCTGGATCGCGGGTTCGTCCTCGACCACGAGAATGGTGCTGGGCATGGCGTGTCTCGGCGGAGTCGTTCCAGGAGTCCCGGTCGGGCGGATGCCCGGTGCGGTCGGTCAGCGGCGGACAATATGTCGATTCTATGACGGTGCCATGACACGTTCGGGCCTCCCGCCGGCCGCCGCCGCGAGGACGCGCTAGACTCGGAGGTCATGACGTCCTCCATCCGCCAAGGCGATCCGCCGACCGAAATCATCGTCCATCGCCAGTCGCGCCGGCTGGAAATCGCCTTCGGCGACGACGAGCGCTACAGCCTCGACTTCGAGTTCCTGCGCGTGCATTCGCCGTCGGCCGAGGTGCAGGGGCACGGGCCGGGACAGGAGACCTTGCAGGTTGGCAAGCGCGACGTGGTGGTGACGGCGGTCGAGCCGGTGGGCCACTACGCGATCAAGCCGCTGTTCTCGGATGGGCACGACAGCGGCATCTTCACCTGGACCTATCTGCGCGAGCTGGGCCGCACCCGCGATGCGTTGTGGAGCCGCTACCTGCAGCGGCTGAGCGCGGCCGGCGCGAGCCGGGAGAGTCCATCCGCCGCGACGCAGCCGATGGCGGACGTCGTCGAGGCGAGTCGTCGGTGAGCAGTCACTTTCAGCCGATATGAACGATACGGGCCCTGGCACGACGCACTTCGGTTTCGAGACCGTTGACGAGGCGGCGAAGGCCGAGCGGGTGGCCGACGTGTTCCACTCGGTCGCGCGCCGATACGACGTGATGAACGACGTCATGTCGGGCGGCCTGCATCGCGCCTGGAAAGCGTTCACGGTCGGCCGCGCCGCGGTGCGGACCGGCGCGCGGGTACTCGACATCGCCGGCGGCACCGGCGACCTGGCCCGGGCGCTCGCCCGGCGTGCCGGGCCGACCGGCGAAGTCTGGCTGACGGACATCAACGAGTCGATGCTCGCCGCGGGCCGCGACCGCCTGCTGGACGACGGCCTGACGCTGCCGACGGCCCTGGCGGACGCCGAGCAGCTGCCCTTTCCGGACGCCTATTTCGACCGCGTGACGGTGGCGTTCGGATTGCGCAACATGACGCACAAGGACCGCGCGCTGGCGGAGATGCATCGCGTGCTGAAGCCGGGCGGCAAGCTGCTGGTGCTCGAGTTCTCGAAGATCTGGCGACCGCTCGCCGCGGTCTACGACGCCTATTCGCTGAAGGTGCTGCCCTGGTTCGGCGCCCGCATCGCGAATGACGCGGACAGTTATCGTTACCTGGCCGAGTCGATCCGCATGCATCCGGACCAGGCGACGCTCGCGGCGATGCTCGAGACCGCCGGGTTCGCGCGCGTGCGCATCTTCAACCTGACGGCCGGCGTGGTCGCGTTGCACGAAGGCGTGCGCCTCTAGAGCGACGGCGCGGCTCCAAGTGGCGCTGCACGTGGCGCATCCCGCAGGCGCTTTGTTATTCTCATCCGATGCCGTCCGCCTTCTCCCGCTTGCCGTTGCCGTTCCTGCCCAACCCGCTGGATGCGTTGCCGGCCGCGATCAATCACCTGCTCGCCGCCGAGCCGTGGGCCCGCGCGCAACTCATGCCGCACGTCGGCAAGACGCTGCACGTCGTCGTCCAGCCGTTCACGGTCGGCCTGTCGGTCGTCCCCGACGGCTCGGTGATCCGCGCTGAAAACGGTGCGCCGGTCGACACCACCGTGACGCTGCCGTACTCGGCGCTGCCCCGGCTGCTGATGGGCGGCGGCGACGCGGTGCTGCGCGACCTGCGACTCGATGGCGACGTCGACTTCGCGCAGGCCGTCTCGACGCTCGCGAAGAACCTGCGCTGGGACGTCGAGGAGGACTTGTCGAAGGTCGTGGGCGACGCCGCATCGCATCGGGTCGTGGCCGCGGCACGACGCGCCGGCGACGAGATACGCCGCGCCAACGAGCGCATCGCCACCAGCGTGTCCGAGTACTTGCTGGAGGAAAATCCGCAGCTGGTCCGGCCCCGCGCCGTCGAGTCCCTGGCCGACGGCGTGCGGCGCCTGCGCGACGACCTGGCGCGGCTGGAGAAGCGCGTGGAGCGCCTGGCCGGGGCGTCCGCTCCCGCGCCGGCCGCGTTTTCCCATCGCTGACGCCTCGCCGGTGATGCGGGACGCCGACTCGTCGCCTCGCGGCGAGCGAGGATCGCGCAGCCCCGACCGAGCCATCGCCCGCCGCTGATGCAGATCTTCCGGCTGTTGTTCATCGCGCGCGTGCTGTGGCGTTTCGGGCTCGACGACATCGTGGCCAACGGCATCGCCAACCCGTTCCTGTCGCGCGCCATCGTGCGCCTGCGCCTCGGTCGCGACTTCACCACCCCCCGTGCGCAGCGGCTACGTGAGGCGCTCGAGTCGCTCGGTCCGATCTTCGTCAAGTTCGGGCAGATGCTGTCGACCCGCCGCGACCTGCTGCCCGCCGAGTTCGCCGACGAGCTGGCGCACCTGCAGGATCGCGTGCCGCCGTTCGATCCGGAGCTCGCGATCCGGCAGATCCGCCAGTCGCTCGGCAAGAACCCGGACGAACTGTTCGCGACCTTCGACCGCGAACCGGTCGCATCGGCCTCCATCGCGCAGGTGCACTTCGCGACGCTGCGGGCCGACGCCGACGGCTTTCAGCGCGAGGTCGCGGTCAAGGTGCTGCGGCCCAACATGCATCGGGCGATCGAGCGTGATCTCGCGTTGTTGCGGACGCTCGCCGGCCTCGTCGAACGGCTGTCGGCCGACGGCAAGCGCCTGCGGCCGCGTGACGTGGTGGGCGAGTTCGACAAGTACCTGCACGACGAGCTCGACCTGATGCGCGAAGCGGCCAACGGCAGCCAGTTGCGGCGCAACTTCGCCGGCTCGAAGCTGCTGCACGTGCCCGAGATGTTCTGGGACTACTGCAGCGAGGCGGTGATCGTGATGGAGCGCGTGTCGGGCATCCCGATCGGCCGCATCGACCAGCTGCGCGCGGCCGGCATCGATCTCAAGAAGCTGTCGCGCGACGGCGTCGAGATCTTCTTCACGCAGGTCTTCAAGCACGGCTTCTTCCACGCCGACATGCACCCCGGCAACATCTACGTCGGCGACTCCGGCGCCGACTTCAACCGCTACATCGCGATCGACTTCGGCATCGTCGGCACCCTGACCGACTACGACAAGAACTACCTCGCGCAGAACTTCCTGGCGTTCTTCCAGCGCGACTACAAGCGCGTCGCGGTGCTGCACATCGAGTCCGGCTGGGTGCCGAAGGGCACGCGCGTCGACGAGCTCGAGTCGGCGATCCGCGCCACCTGCGAGCCGGTGTTCGACCTGCCGCTGGCGCGCATCTCGCTCGGCCAGGTGCTGCTGCGCCTGTTCCAGACGTCGCGGCGCTTCAACGTCGAGATCCAGCCGCAGCTGGTACTGCTGCAGAAGACACTGCTCAACATCGAGGGGCTCGGTCGCCAGCTCGACCCGGAGCTCGACCTGTGGGCGACGGCGCAGCCGTTCCTCGAGAAGTGGATGCGCGACCAGCTCGGCTGGCGCGGCTTTAAGGACCGGCTGATGCAGGAGGCGACGCAGTTCGCGACCTTCGTGCCGCAGATGCCGCGACTGTTGCACCGGGTGCTGGCCAACGAGGCGCAGTACCCGCTTGCCCTCGCGGTGGCCGAGCTGACCCGCGCGCAGCGCCGCACGCGCCATGCGATCGAGGTGGGCTTCGGCATCGTCGGCCTGCTGCTCGCGGTGCTGATCGCGATCGTCGGCATCCTGCTCTGGCACGGCGGCTGGCCGTGGTGAGCGAGAAGCGGGCGCAGCGGTCGCGGGCGCCGGTCTCGCGACGGTCGTGGCGTCGCGGGCTGGCCGCAGCGACGCTGGCCGCAGCGACGATGGCGGCGGCAGCGGTCGGTGCGGAACCTCAGATCGACCTCGCCGCGGTGGCCGGCGTCTACAAGCATCGCTTCCGGAACGGCGACGTGTCCGGCGCCCGCTTCCAGGGGGAGGACATCCTCGAGATCGTTCCGCTGACGACGACCACGGTCTACCTCAAGACGCATCTCGACTTCTTAAACGGCCATACCTGCGGCATCCACGGCGTGGCCGACGTCGACGGCGATGCGCTGGTGATGACGGACGGGTCGACGAACGCGGTCGATCCGCTCGGCCATCGCTGCGTGCTGACGCTGCGGGTCCTGCCGACGGCTCTCCGCTTCGAGGATCCGGAACAGATTTGCAAGTCGCTGAACTGCGGCGTACGCGGCGGCTTCAACGGGGTCGAGGTCGCACGCGCCACCCGTCGGCCCATTCGTTATCTGAAGCTGCTGAAAGATTCGGCGGATTTCCGGACTGCGGTCGACGAGCATCGTGCGTCGCACGCCGAGCTGCCGCTGCCGCCCTAGCGCGTGGTCCGAGCCGTGGGCCGCACCACCCGCGGTGCGGACGGCAGGCGATCCGCATCGGTCCCCGAGTCGCCCGCAGCGCGAGCGTCCACGAACACCGGAGCCGGCGATCCCCTCCTATAATTTGCGATCGCCGTCCCGACCATCGACCCTGGCCCATCGACCCTCGCCGCATGAGCAATCTGTTCTGGTTCGTCATCGTCTACTGGGTGATCTCGGTCGGCATCGGCCTCTACGCCGGCAGGTTCGTCAAGGGCTCCGGGGACTACGCCAACGCCGGCCGCGCGTTGCCGATGTACGTGGTCACGGCGACCGTGTTCGCGACCTGGTTCGGCTCCGAGACGGTGCTCGGCATCCCGGCGTCGTTCTTGAAAGACGGTCTCGGCGGCGTCGTCACCGATCCGTTCGGCGCGTCGCTGTGTCTCATCCTCGTCGGCCTGTTCTTCGCGCGGAAGCTGTACCGCATGAACCTGCTGACGCTCGGCGACTTCTATCGCAACAAGTACGGTCGCATCGTCGAGGTACTC
The DNA here is from genome assembly GCA_903644065.1 of Betaproteobacteria bacterium. Lineage (GTDB taxonomy): Bacteria > Pseudomonadota > Gammaproteobacteria > Burkholderiales > Burkholderiaceae_D > CAHJXF01. The sequence goes on along the minus strand of CAHJXF010000053.1, from coordinate 7,976 downwards.
ACCGCGCTCGCCATCGTCATCTCGTATCTCGGCTGGGTCGGTGCGCAGATCTCGGCCCTCGGCCTCGTGTTCAACGTGGTGTCGGGTGGCGAGATCACGGAGACGTGGGGGAAGATCATCGGCGCGTCGACCGTGATGATCTACACGATCTACGGCGGCATGTGGTCGGTGGCCATCACCGACTTCATCCAGATGATCATCATCGTCGTCGGCATGCTGTACATCGGCGGCGAGGTCAGCGGCCAGGCGGGCGGGGTCGGCGTCGTGGTGCGGCATGCGATCGACGCGGGCAAGTTCGACAACTTCTGGCCGGGCTGGAGCCTGGCGCCCATCCTCGGATTCGTCGCGGCGCTGTTCACGATGATGCTCGGCTCCATCCCGCAGCAGGACGTGTTCCAGCGCGTCGCCTCGGCGAAGAACGAGCGGATCGCCGGGCGCGCGTCCGTGCTCGGCGGCGCAATGTATTTCGCCTTCGCCTTCATCCCGATGTTCCTCGCCTACGCCGCGACGCTGATCGACCCGCAGATGGTCGCGCCGCTGCTCGCGTCCGACGACAAGAAGGCGTCGCAGCAGATCCTCCCGCAGCTGATCCTGACGCACGCGCCGTTCTTCGCGCAGGTGATGTTTTTTGGCGCTCTCTTGTCGGCCATCAAGAGCTGCGCGTCGGCGACGCTGCTGGCGCCGTCGGTGACCTTCGCCGAGAACATCCTGAAGCCCGCGTTCCGCAACGTCACCGACGCCAATCTGCTGCGCACCATGCGCATCGTCGTGCTGTGCTTCACGGTGCTCGTCACGCTGTACTCGGTCGGCTCCAACCTGCCGATCTACAGCATGGTCGAGAACGCGTACAAGGTGACGCTGGTGGTGGCGTTCGTGCCACTGGTATTCGGTCTCTACTGGAAGCGCGCCAACACGCAGGGCGCGATGCTGTCGATCGGGCTCGGCCTGGTGTCGTGGATCGGCATGGAGATCACCAATCCCGACGCGCCGCTGCCGCCGCAACTGCTCGGCTTGATCATGAGCCTGCTCGGCATGGTCGTCGGTTCGCTGATGCCGGCGATGGGCCAGGTGCGGGAACTCGAGGTCGCGGCCGAGCGCATCATGACCGCAGGCGACGACGGCGCGCACGGGCCGCTGTCCAGCTCCGGAGGCAAATCATGAAGAACGAGCCGCAGGGTCCCGACCGCTGGGTGCTGCTGGCGCTGGCCGCGGGTTGCGCGATCGCGACCACGGTCGCCGCCTGGCAGGCGAAGGCGGAGGGGCCCGGCCCGCAGTCCACGCCCGCTGCCACGGCCTCGACCGCGCCTGCAGCGAAGCGGTCGCTGCCGTACGACGAGACGGCCGACCCGCAACGCGACCTGCAGACCGCGTTGACCGCCGCCCGGAAGACCGGCCGGCGCGTATTGGTGGTGTTCGGCGCCAACTGGTGCCCCGACTGCCGCGCGCTCGACCGGGAGTTCCACGCGGGCGGCAAGACCGAGGGCCTGGTCGAGCGACGCTACGAAGTCGTCAAGGTCGACGTAGGCCGCTTCGACCGCAACCTCGACTTCGCCAAGCTCTACGGCGAGCCGATCGCGAAGGGCATCCCGTCGGTGGTGATCGTGACGCCGACCAACACGGTGGTGTATCAGACCCGGGCCGGAGAGCTCGCCGACGCGCGTGCCCTGGGCGCCGACGGCATCTACGACTTCTTCGAGGACAAGGCCGACCGGCCGGCCGGGTCCTGAGCCTGCGACAGGGGCCCGGACCGCGACCGGCGGGACGCGCCGCGGTCAATGCACGCCGGAGGTCGCCCGGCGTTCCACCGACGACTTGCGAAACAGGATCAGCGTCGCGACCAGCCCGCAAATCGCCGCAACCGTGAGCCAGTAGCCGGGGGCCGCCTTGTCGCGCGTCACCTCGATCATCCACGTCGAGATGGCCGGCGTCAGGCCGCCGAACAGCGCGGTGGCCAGGCTGTAGGCGAGCGAGAAGCCGACCACGCGCACCTGGACCGGCATCACCTCGGTCAGGCCCACGACCATCGCGCCGTTGTACAGGCCGTAGAGGGCCGACAGCACGAGCTCGACTTCGAGGAGGCGCGAGAAGCTCGCGGCCGAAGCCAGCCAAGCCATCATCGGATACGCGGTCAGGATCGTCACGATCGTCGTGGCGACGAGGATGGGTTTCCGCCCGATGCGATCCGACAGGGCGCCGCCGATCGGCAACCAGACGAAGTTGGAGATGCCGATGAAGAACGTCACGATCAACGCGTCGCGCGACGTCAGGTGCAGCACGCTGCGGCCGAAGGTCGGCGTGTAGACCGTGATCAGGTAGAAAGCCGTCGTCGTCATCGCGACCATCAACATGCCGGCGATCACGACGCGCCAGTTCGTCACCATCGAGCGCAGGACCTCGGCCGTCCTCGGATGATGGGTGCGCGCCCTGAACTCGTCGGTCTCCTGCAGCGTGCGGCGGAGAAAGAAGATCACGGGAATCGTCAGGCAGCCGACGAAGAACGGGATGCGCCAGCCCCATGCGTCGATCTCGGCGGCGCTCAACGCTTCGCGGACCGCGAAGCCCAGCGCCGCGGCGATCACGATCGACACCTGCTGGCTGGCCGACTGCCAGCTCACGTAGAAGCCCTTGTTGCCCGGCGTCGAGATCTCCGCGAGGTACACCGACACGCCGCCCAACTCGGCGCCGGCCGAAAAGCCCTGCAGCAGTCGACCGATCAACACCAGCAGCGGCGCGAGCAGGCCGATGGTCGCGTAGCCCGGCACGCAGGCGATCAGCAGGGTGCCGCTCGCCATCAGCGCGAGCGTGACGATCAGGCCCTTGCGGCGACCGACGGTATCGATGTACGCACCGAGCACGACGGCGCCGAGCGGCCGCATCAGGAAGCCGGCGCCGAACACCGCGAAGGTCAGCATCAGCGATGCGAATTCGCTGCTGGCCGGGAAGAACGTCTTGCCGATGTCGGCCGCGTAGAAGCCGAAGAGGAAGAAGTCGAACTGCTCGAGGAAGTTGCCGCTCGTCACGCGGAGGACGGCGGCGACCTTCGATGCGGGACGCGATGGAGGATCGATCGGTCGTGCTGCCATTCTGTCTCCGTGGGCGTCTGGTCGAAACGACCGAAACGTTGCCGGTCGCCGTGCGAGTCAGGAGCGACCTTACACCGCAATGTCTTCGGCGACGAGATCGCGTCGGCTCCCGGCCGGTCCGTGCGGCCGGCGACGGCCCGCTCCGGTCGCGAGCCCGTCGCAACCGCTTCGCGATTGCTTCGCGACCGCGGCGCTTGAGCCCGCATCCCCGTTCTGCTAACTTCGTCGGTCGATTCGCGATGCGGATCGACGCGGCGCGCCGTACGGTGCGCCTCGCCTCGTCGGCCCCGGTTCACAAGACCGCGGTCGTCAACGCCGGATGCAGCGACGCCGTCGCCGTCCGGCGCTCCCGAAAACACGATTTTTGAGGACCCCGGATGAACGCGCCGATCGCTCCCGAACACCTGACGCCCGAGCTGCACGAAGCCCTGGGTCGCGTCACGCTGGACGACAAATACACGCTCGACCGCGGGCGTGCGTACATGAACGGCACGCAGGCCCTCGTCCGCCTGCTGATGCTGCAGCACGAGCGCGACGCGAAGGCCGGGCTCAACACCGCGGGCTTCGTGTCCGGCTATCGCGGCTCGCCGCTCGGCGCCGTCGACCAGACGCTGTGGAAGGCCAAGCGCCATCTCGAGCAACACAACATCGCGTTTCAGCCCGGGCTCAACGAGGACATCGCCGCGACGTCGGTGTGGGGCTCCCAGCAGGTCAACATGACGCCGCAGGCCAAGTACGACGGCGTGTTCGCGATGTGGTACGGCAAGGGTCCGGGCGTGGACCGCAGCGGCGACGTGTTCAAGCACGCCAACGCGGCCGGCACGTCGAAGCACGGCGGCGTGATCGCGCTGGCGGGCGACGACCACTCGGCCAAGTCGTCGACGCTGCCGCACCAGTCGGACCACATCTTCAAGGCCTGCGGCATCCCGACCTTCTTCCCGTCGACGGTGCAGGAGTACCTCGACCTCGGCCTCCACGCATACGCGATGAGCCGCTACTCGGGCCTGTGGGTCGGCTTCAAGGTGGTCACCGACGTGGTCGAGGCGTCGGCCTCGGTGATCGTCGACCCCGACCGCGTCGAGATCAAGCTGCCCGAGGACTTCATCGTGCCCGCGGGTGGGCTCAACATCCGTTGGCCCGACTCGCCGCTCGAGCAGGAAGCGCGGCTGATGGACTTCAAGTGGTACGCGGCGCTCGCCTACGTGCGCGCCAACAAACTCAACCACACGGTGTGGGACTCGCCCCATGCGCGCTTCGGCATCATGGCCAGCGGCAAGGCGTACCTCGACACGCGCCAGGCGTTGATGGACATCGGCCTCGACGAGGCGCAGTGCGCGCAACTCGGCATCCGTCTGTTCAAGGTCGGCGTGGTGTGGCCGCTCGACGCGTACCACGTGCGCGAGTTCGCGACCGGCCTCGAGGAGATCCTGGTCGTCGAGGAGAAGCGCCAGATGATCGAGTACCAGCTGAAGGAGGAGCTGTACAACTTCAGCGAGCACGCGCGGCCGCGGGTGTTCGGCAAGTTCGACGACAAGCAGGGCGGCGAGTGGGCCATCCCGCAGGGCAACTGGCTGCTGCCGGCCAAGTACGAGCTGTCGCCCGCACGAATCGCGAAGGCCATCGCCAGCCGGCTCGCGCAGTTCGACCTGCCGCGCGACGGGCGGGCCCGCATCGACGCGCGCCTCGCGATCATCGACGCGAAGGAGAAGGCGCTCGCGAAGCCGCGCGTCGTCACGGAGCGGAAGCCCTTCTTCTGCTCGGGCTGCCCGCACAACACGTCGACCCGCGTGCCCGAGGGCTCGCGCGCGGTGGCCGGCATCGGCTGCCACTACATGACCGTGTGGATGCCCGATCGCCGCACCGACACGTTCACGCAGATGGGCGGCGAGGGCACGCCGTGGATCGGCCAGGCACCGTTCACGAACGAGAAGCACATCTTCTCGAACCTCGGCGACGGCACCTACTTCCACAGCGGCATCCTGGCGATCCGCGCGTCGATCGCGGCCAAGGTCAACATCACCTACAAGATCCTGTTCAACGACGCGGTCGCGATGACCGGCGGACAGGCGACCGACGGCTCGCTGACCGTGCCGCAGATCACGCGGCAGATGGCGGCCGAGGGCGCGAGGAAGATCATCGTCGTGACCGACGAACCGGAGAAGTACGAAGGCCACTGGGACGCGGGTCAACGCGTCATCCAGAACGAGGAAGGGTCGGCCGCCATCGCCACCGGCAGGAAGTCGAAGACGCTCGGGCCGCTGCACGACAACCATCTCGCGCACGGCGTCACGGTCCATCACCGCGACGAGCTCGACCGCGTGCAGCGCGAGCTGCGCGAGATCGAGGGCACCACCATCCTGATCTACGACCAGACCTGCGCGTCCGAGAAGCGGCGGCGGCGGAAGAAGGTCGTCGACGGCAAGCCGCTGTTCCCCGATCCGGCCAAGCGTGTCTTCATCAACGATCTCGTCTGCGAAGGCTGCGGTGATTGCTCGGTGCAGTCCAACTGCCTGTCGGTGGAGCCGCTCGAGACCGAGTTCGGCCGCAAACGCGTCATCAACCAGTCGTCGTGCAACAAGGACTACTCGTGCGTCGAGGGCTTCTGCCCGAGCTTCGTCACGATCGAGGGCGGACGGGTGAAGAAGGGCAAGGGCGGCTCGGCGAATGGCGAGGAGATCGATCGGCTGTTCGACCTGCCGGTCCCCGCCGTGCCCGAAGTCTCCGCGCCCTACGGCATCCTCGTCATGGGCGTGGGCGGCACGGGCGTCGTCACGATCGGTCAGCTGCTCGGGATGGCGGGCCATCTCGAAGGCAAGGGCGTGTCGGTGCTCGACATGGCCGGCCTCGCGCAGAAGGGCGGCGAGGTCGCGTCGCACGTGCAGATCGCGGCGACACCGGAGCGACTGCAGGCGACTCGCATCGCGACCGGCGAGGCCGATCTCGTGCTCGGCTGCGACATCATCGTCACCGGCAACACCGAGGCCGTCTCCAAGATGCAGGCGGGCAAGACGCGGGCGGTCGTCAACACGGCCGACATTCCCACCGCCGAGTTCGTGCGCAACCCGGACTGGCAGTTTCCGGGCTCCGACCTGGCCGGCACGATCCGCTCGGCGCTCGGCGCCGACCGGGCCGGACAGGAAGGTCATCTCGAACTGATCGACGCGAACAAGCTGACGGTCGCGCTGATGGGCGACGCGCTCTACACCAACCCGTTCATGCTCGGCTACGCGTGGCAGAAGGGCTGGGTGCCGCTGACCGAGACCGCGATCGTGCGGGCCATCGAGTTGAACGGCGTGTCGATCGACGCGAACCGGAAGGCGTTCGTGTGGGGTCGACGGGCGGCCCACGATCGGGCGGCCGTCGAGCGCGTCGCATTTCCGGCCGAGGTCGTCGAGATCCGTCGCGACGCGTCGAGGAAGCTGTCGGGCAGTCTCGATGAGACGATCGCGCGGCGCAGCGACTTTCTCGTCGGCTACCAGGACGCCGCGTACGCCGGTCGCTACCGGGCTCTGGTCGACCGGGTGCGCGACGTCGAGATGCGCCTGGCGCCGTCGGCAGCGAAACCCGCGCTGCCGCTCACCCATGCGGTCGCGCGCTATTACTTCAAGTTGCTCGCCTACAAGGACGAGTACGAGGTCGCGCGGCTGTACACGGACACGGCCTTCATGGAGAAGGTCGAGGCGCAATTCGAGGCCGACGACCAGGGCCCGTTCCGCGTCCGGTTCCATCTCGCGCCGCCGCTGTTCTCGAAGCGCGACGAACGGGGCCATCTGATCAAGCGGCAGTTCGGCCCGTGGATGATGAAGGCGTTCGGCTTGCTGGCGAAGATGAAGGGCCTGCGCGGCACCGCCTTCGACGTGTTCGGCCGGACCGACGAGCGGAAGGCGGAGCGCGCGTTGATCGTCGAGTACGAGCAGACGATCGCGATGATGCTGGCCAAGCTGGACGCGACCAACCTGGAGACCGCGGTCGCGGTGGCCAGCCTGCCCGAGGAGATCCGCGGCTACGGTCACGTCAAGGAGGCCAGCCTGGTCCGCGCGGCGGCAGCGCGGACGACGCTGGTCGACGCGTTCAAGGCGCCGGTCAAGGAGATCGGCCGGGCGCGCGTGGCGTGACGGCGCGGCGCGGGCGACGCCACGGGTCCGCCGCGGCTGCGCGTCAGTCGATCCGGCCGATGCGGTCCAGCGTCATCTCCACCGTGCTGCCGTTGGCTTCGGTGTAGAGCACCCGGGCCGGATAGCCGCCGGCCTGACCCGCGATCCACACGTCGATGGTCCGGTCGCTCGAGTCGGGCCGCGCGGCCCGACGCAGGTGGGTCGTCGCGACCGGGTCGCCGCCGGCTTCGATGGTTTCGGGGCCCTGAACCTCGAAGACCCACGCTTCCACGTCGCCGCGCACGCCGGCGACCGGGATGGCGAGCCGGTTGGACGGCGTTGCCTGGTGCGCGTCGGCGAGCAGCAAGGCGCCGATCTGGAACAGCACCGACAAGCGGTCCTGGGCCCCGGATTGCAGCGGCGCGGTCGCCGCGGTCGCCGAGAAGCTGATCGTCTGGCGGCCATCGCGGTTGAAATTGGTCGCGACCGTGGCTCGCCTGCGCGGCGACTCGGTGTAGCGATCCGGCGCCAGGCCGGTCGTCGTGACACTGCCTTCGCTATGCGACGCGAGGAGATTGATCTTGAACAGCAGCGCGTCGTACGACGCGACGAGGTCGCTGGCGTAGCGGCCGTCGGCGAGCGTCCAGTCGATCGTGCCGACGCCGTAGTAGTGCAGCGGCTCGACGCGCTTCGCGTCGACGTAGACGACCTTGTAGAAGAGCCGCGCCGAGCGCGGCGCGATGGCGGCCGGCAGTGGTGGCGGTAGCGGTGGCAGTGGCGCCAGCGCCGGCGCGGTCGG
>CAHJXF010000052.1 GCA_903644065.1 Betaproteobacteria bacterium | reverse complement strand
GCCGGCAGCGCGGCCACGAGGCGCGCGCACCACGACGTCGTGAGCGCGCCACCGGCCCGGCGCACGGCACGTTCGAAGACCTCGACGATGGCCGCGTCGTCGAAGCCGCCGGCGCGCAGCGCCCGGGCGTCGACGCCGGCGAGTTCGCAGGCGACCAGCGCCGCCGCGGCCTCGCGCACGGCGATGTCGACGACGACTGCGCCCGACGCGAGGTCGGTCCACGACAGCGCGAAGCGCTCGCCCGCGAGACTGGTGGACGTTGCGGCCGTGCGGATCCGCTTGCAGTCGTTGACGCGTGCGAGGAGCGGTTGCAGCCGTGCCAGGTGCGCGTGCAGCCGCTCCGTCACGTCAACATCGTTTCGGGCGCGCGCTCCGCGACCGCATCGCCGTCGCTGCGTCCGGCGCGACGCAGCCGGTCGATCGCCTCGAGCATCGCATCCTCGTCGATCGCGTGCACCTCGATCGGGTCCGCGATGCCGCGCAACATCGTCAGCGTCAGGCGGCCGCCGAGATGCTGGCGGAACTCCTCGAGACCGTCGAGCAGCGCGGTCGTGTCGTGCAGCTGCGGATGGTCGAGCGGCAGGCCGAGCGTGCGCAGCGTCTGCAGCACGCGCGTCGCATCGTGCGGATCGAGTCCGTGCACGAGCGACGAGTAGACCGTGTCGATGGCGACGCCGATGCCGACGGCTTCGCCGTGGCGCAGGCTGAAGCGGGTCATCGTCTCGAGGCGGTGGGCCGACCAGTGCCCGAAGTCGAGCGGTCGTGCCTCGAGCGCCTCGAACGGATCGCCGCCGCGCGTGATGTGCGTGCGATGGAGCAGCGCCGAGGCGCGGATGGCCGGCAGCGTGGCCGCCGGATCGCGCGCGTGGATGCGCGTCGCCTGCTGCTCGAGCGACTCGAAGATGGTGGCCGACTTGAGCAGCGAGACCTTCACCGCCTCCGCGAAGCCGGCGACGAAATCGCGGTCGGGGAGCGTCGCGAGGAGCGCCGCGTCGTTGATCACGGCCCACGGCACGGCGAACGCGCCAAGCCAGTTCTTCTTGCCGAAGCGGTTGACGGCGTTTTTCACACCGACGCCGCTGTCGGCCTGGCCGAGGGTCGTCGTCGGCAGGCGGATCAGCCGGATGCCGCGGTGGGCCGTGGCCGCGGCGAAGCCGACGGCATCGAGCACCGCGCCGCCGCCGATGACGACGATGTAGCTGCGCCGGTCCAAGTCGGCGTCGTGGATCGCCTGCAGGCAGCGTTCGGTGTGGAGCCAGTCGTTCTTGACCGCTTCGCCGCCTTCGGCGACGTGGATGCCGGCCGGCTGCAGGCGCGCCGAATGGTCCTTGATGAAGCGTTGCACGTCGCCGCGCAGGGTGCCGCCATGATCGAGCAGCGATCGGTCGAGCCAGAACTGCACTTTCGGCAACTGCTCTCCGGAAGGTTCGAGGCAGTCGGCCAGCACGCTCTGTTCGCCGTGGAAGATGTCGCGGGTGAAGTGCAGGCGGTGTTGGAAGGGAACGGAAAAGGTCGCGTCGAGGGTACTGTCGTCGTTGAGGTTCATGCCCCTCTTCAGCAAGGCGCGTTCCCGGGTCGTCGACGGGCGGGCGGCGCTCGGTGCGGCAGCACGATCGAGCCGGGCAGATCGATCGGTCGAACGAAGCCGCGAGGGTCGGCAAAAGGCTTCGACCCGGTTCGTCACGGCGGCCCGGCCGAGCGAATCGGCGCCGGCTCGGTCGGAAGCGACCGGACGACCGCTTCGTCCACGGTCGCTCGTGCAACGACCCCGTCACGATCGGGCGACGAGGACGGCTCGACATCGCGCCGGGCCGGTCGATGTCGCGACGGAGGGGAAGCACCCCTCGTCGCTCCCGTCACATGCTGCGTCGGTACTGCCCGCCGACCTCGAACAGCGCCGTCGTGATCTGGCCGAGCGAACACACCCGCACCGCGTCGATCAGCACCTCGAAGACGTTGCGGTTGTCGATCACCGCCTGCTGGAGGGCCTGCAACATCGCGGGCGACTCGGCCGCGTGCGCCGCGTGGAAGTCGGCCAGGCGCTTCAGCTGCGACTGCTTCTCCTCCTCGGTCGAGCGCATCAGCGCCACCTTCGCCAGGTGCTCGTCGCCGTGCGGATTGCGGAACGTGTTGACGCCCACGATCGGCAGCTCGCCGGTGTGCTTCAGCATTTCGTAGTGCATCGACTCTTCCTGGATCTTGCCGCGCTGGTAGCCGGTCTCCATCGCGCCCAGCACGCCGCCGCGCTCGGCGATGCGCTCGAACTCCACCAGCACCGCCTCCTCGACGAGATCGGTCAGCTCGTCGACGATGAACGCGCCCTGGTTCGGGTTCTCGTTCTTCGCCAGCCCCCACTCGCGGTTGATGATCAGCTGGATCGCCATCGCGCGCCGCACGCTGTCCTCGGTCGGCGTCGTGATCGCCTCGTCGAACGCGTTGGTGTGCAGGCTGTTGCAGTTGTCGTAGACGGCGATCAGCGCCTGCAGCGTGGTGCGGATGTCGTTGAACTGGATCTCCTGCGCGTGCAGCGACCGGCCGCTGGTCTGGATGTGGTACTTGAGCTTCTGGCTGCGGTCGTTGGCGCCGTACTTGTCGCGCATCGCGACCGCCCAGATGCGCCGCGCCACGCGGCCCATCACCGTGTACTCCGGGTCCATGCCGTTCGAGAAGAAGAACGACAGGTTCTGCGCGAAGTCGTCGATGTGCATGCCGCGCGCGAGATAGGCCTCGACGAACGTGAAGCCGTTGCTGAGCGTGAACGCGAGCTGGCTGATCGGGTTGGCCCCGGCCTCGGCGATGTGATAGCCGCTGATCGACACCGAGTAGAAGTTGCGCACCCGGTGCTGCACGAAGTACTGCGCGATGTCGCCCATCACCTTCAGGCTGAACTCGGTCGAGAAGATGCAGGTGTTCTGGCCCTGGTCCTCCTTCAGGATGTCGGCCTGCACCGTGCCGCGCACGTTCTCGAGCACCCACGCGCGGATCTTCGCGGTCTCGTCCGCCGTCGGGTCGCGCCCCTGGTCGCTGCGGAACCTGTCGAGGTTCTGGTCGATCGCGGTGTTCATGAACATCGCGAGGATCGACGGCGCCGGACCGTTGATCGTCATCGACACCGACGTCGTGGGGCTGGTCAGGTCGAAGCCCGAGTACAGCACCTTCATGTCGTCGAGCGTCGCGATCGACACGCCCGAGTTGCCCACCTTGCCGTAGATGTCGGGGCGCAGGTCCGGCTCGTGCCCGTACAGCGTCACGCTGTCGAACGCGGTCGACAGGCGCTTGGCCGCCATGCCTTCGGACACGTGCTTGAAGCGACGATTGGTGCGAAACGGATCGCCCTCGCCGGCGAACATGCGGGTCGGATCCTCGCCCTCGCGCTTGAACGCGAACGTGCCGGCCGTGAACGGGAACGCGCCGGGCACGTTCTCGCGCATCAGCCACTTGAGCGTCTCGCCGTGGTCCTCGTACTTCGGCAGCGCGACCTTGCGGATGACGGTGCCGGACAGCGACCGCGTCGTGAGCGCGGTGCGCAGTTCGCGGTCGCGGATCTTCACGACGTACTCGTCGCCGGCGTAAGCCTGCTGCAGCGCGGGCCACTGGGCGAGGAGCTTCCTGCTGTCGGGATCGAGTCTCGATTCGCGGTCTGCAAGCAACCCACCCAGGTCATCTTGGCCAAGACCGGGGTCCGAATCCTTCGCGCCCCGGCCATCGCATGATCGGGCCCCGGCCTCCGCCGAGGCGACGAAGCCCCGTGCGGCGCTCGTTGCGAGCATCCCCATCACCGCGCGCACCTGCTGCACCTCGCGCGCGACGCGGCTCTGCTCGATCGACCGAGCGAGATACGCCCGCACCGTGTCCGCGATCTCCGCGAGGTAACGCGCCCGGGCCGGCGGCACGATCACGTTGGTCGCCGTCGACTGGCGCGTCGTCACGCGCGGCAGCTTGCCGTCGCGCACCTTCAGCCCGAGCCCGGCCAGCTTCGGCAACAGTCCCTGGTACAGCGCGGTCACGCCGTCGTCGTTGAACTTCGATGCCTGCGTGCCGTAGACCGGCATCTCGTCCGGCTTCACGGTCCAAAGTTCCTTGTTGCGCTGCACCTGCTTGGCCACGTCGCGGAGCGCATCGGCCGCGCCCTTGCGGTCGAACTTGTTGATCGCGACGAAGTCGGCGAAGTCGAGCATGTCGATCTTTTCCAGCTGGCTGGCCGCGCCGAACTCGGGCGTCATCACGTACAGGCTGACGTCGACCAGCGGCACGATCGCCGCGTCGCCCTGGCCGATGCCCGAGGTCTCGACGACGATCAGGTCGAAGCCCGCCACCTTGCACGCGGCGATCACGTCGGGCAGCGCGTCGGAGATCTCCTGCCCCGCCTCGCGCGTGGCCAGCGAGCGCATGAAGACCGAGGCCTTGACGGACGCCGTCGCCGACGCGGTCGACGCCGCGGCCGCCGCGGAGCCCTTCGCGTCGGCGATCCGCCACGGCCCGATCGCGTTCATGCGGATGCGGTCGCCGAGCAGCGCGCCGCCGGACTTGCGACGCGACGGGTCGATCGAGATCACCGCGATGTCGAGCGCGTCGTCCTGGTCGAGGCGCAGGCGACGGATCAGCTCGTCGGTCAGCGACGACTTGCCGGCGCCGCCGGTACCGGTGATGCCGAGCGTCGGGACCGTCGCGCGATCGGCTTCGCGGTACAGCGCGTCGCGCAGCTTGCCGAACGCATCGCCGAGCGCCGGCGCGGCCCGCCGGTTCTCCAGCGCCGTGATCAGTTGCGCGAGCTGCCGGCGATCGCCCTGCCGGACGCCGTCGAGCGTGTCGGGCGCGAAGGCCGCAAGGTCGACGTCGCAGCGTTCGATCATGTCGCGGATCATTCCCGCAAGGCCCAGGCGCTGGCCGTCCTCGGGGCTGTAGATGCGCTCGACGCCGTAGGCCTGCAGTTCGGCGATCTCGGACGCGACGATCACGCCGCCACCGCCCGCGAAGACCTTGACGTGCGACCCGCCGCGTTCGCGCAGCAGGTCGATCATGTACCTGAAATACTCGACGTGTCCGCCCTGGTAGCTCGACACCGCGATGCCCTGCACGTCCTCCTGCAACGCGCACGTCACGACCTCGTCGACCGAGCGGTTGTGCCCGAGGTGGATCACCTCGCAACCGTTCGACTGCAGGATGCGCCGCATGATGTTGATCGACGCGTCGTGCCCGTCGAACAGCGACGCGGCCGTGACGAAGCGGACCTTGTGGACGGGTCGCCACGCAGCGTCGCGCTCGGCGAGCTTCTTCGATTCGGACAAGTCGGTCATGGGCGTCTCCGGCGGGGTCGTCGACCATAGCGAATCGACCCGGGAGCGTCAATCGAACGGCGCGCACGCCGTCCGTCCATCGTTCGCCGATCCGCCGCGCGCGATGCCTCGCAAGCGATGGCCGGTGCGGGCGCATCGCATCCGTCCTGCGCCGACGCCGGATACGCCGCACCCGGCATCGGCGACCGGTGGAACCCGCGCATCATCGGTCGTTCGCGCGAGTCGTCTTCGCATCGAACCCGCGGCCGTGCGATCAACCAGGAGACGCGATGAGCGACGACGACCAGGGACCCGACCTCGAAGCCGGCATCGACGTCGAGCAGATGAAGGACCGCCCCCTCATGGCCGGGACCTATCGCGGCGAGCCGGTGGTCCTCGTGCGCGACGACGATCGCTACTGCGCCTGGTCGGGCCAGTGCACGCACCTGAAGGCGCAGCTCGCCGAAGGGCGCCTGGTCGACGGCCAGTTGCGCTGTCCGTGGCACCACGCACGCTTCTCGCTCGCGACCGGCGAAGCGGTCGCGGCACCGGCCTTCCAGCCGCTGACCCGCTTCGCCGTCGAGACCCGCGACGGCCGTGTCTTCGTCGTCGCCAAAGAGTCACCGCGCGACGCGGAGCCGACCGCGTCGGCAACCACGACCCGCATCGTCATCGTCGGTGGCGGCGCCGCGGGCCACGCCTGCGCCGAATGGCTGGCCCGTCATGGCGCCGGCCGATCGGTCACGTTGATCGGCGACGATGCCGACCCGCCCTACGACCGCACGTTCTGCTCGAAGCAATACCTGATCGGCATGGTGTCGCGCGCTGCGTGCTCGCTCGACGACGGATCGTCGTACGGCCCGGACGGTCCGGTCCGCCGCGTGGCCGCGCGGGTCGCCTCGCTCGATACCGTCGGCCGGAAGGTCGTCTTCGCCGACGGCGGCACGGTCGCGTACGACCGGCTCGTGCTCGCGACCGGCGCCGAGGCCGGACGACCCGACCTGCCGGGCTTCGATCGACCCGAGGTCCACGTGCTGCGCACGCTGGGCGATGCCGATGCGCTGATCGCGGCCGCGGAGAGCGGCAAGCGCGGCGTCGTGATCGGCGCGAGCTTCGTCGGTCTCGAGGCCGCCGCGTCGCTGACCCAGCGCCACGTCGCGATCGACGTCGTCGCGCACGAGGCGATCCCGCTCGAGAAGATCGTGGGCGCCGCGGTCGGCACGATGATCCGCAAGGTCCACGAGGAACACGGCGTGCGCTTCCATCTGGGCCGTCGGCCGGCCAGCTTCGACGGCCGGCGCCTGACGCTCGACGACGGCTCGACGATCGATGCCGACTTCGTCGTGCTCGGCGTCGGCGTGACCCCGCGCACCGGCCTCGCCGAGGAGGCCGGGCTCGACGTCGCGTCCCGAGACGACGGCGGCGGCGTGATCGTCGACGACCACCTGCGCACGTCGGTCGCGGACATCTACGCGATCGGCGATATCGCGCGCTATCCCGATCGCCACGCCGGCAAGCCGCTCCGCGTCGAGCACTGGGTCCACGCCGAACGCCAGGGCCAGTTCGTCGCCCGCGCGCTGCTCGGCGCCGACGAGCCGTACGACGACCTGCCGTTCTTCTGGAGCGCGCACTTCGACACCGGGCTGCGCTACCTCGGCCACGTCGACGCGATCGAACGCAGCGACGTCGACGGCTCCGTCGAGGGTCGCGACTTCACCGTCCGCTACGTCGACGACCGGGGCGGACAGGCATTCGCCACCTGCAACCGCGACCTGCCGGCGCTCGACGTGGAAGCCGCTTGGGAAGCGTCGCCGGCGACCTGACGCGCGCTCGCCGCGCGCGGCGAAGACCCGAAGAGCCGAAGAGCCGAAGACCCGACTATTCGACGACGATGTCGCGAAACTTCGCGTCGAGCGGTGGATAGCGCGGGTCGATGGCGGCCAGCGCATCGCGCACCAGCGTCGCGACCATCAGGTTGCGATGACCCTTCGAGTCCGACGGCACGATCCACCACGGCGCGGCCTTGCTGGCGGTCTGGCGGATCGCGTCGGTGTAGGCCTTCATGTTCTGGTCCCAGCGTTTCCGCTCGATCAGGTCGTTGGGATTGAACTTCCAGTACTTCTTCTCTTCTACCAGCCGCGATTGCAGCCGCTTCTTCTGCTCGTCGGCCGTGATGTTCAGGAAGCACTTGACGATGCAGGTGCCGTGTTCGACCAGCAGGCGTTCGAACTCGACGATCTGCGCGTAGCGGCGCCGGCACTCGCGGCCGTCGGCCAGGCCCAGCACCCGCTCGGCGATCACCGCCTCGTAGTGGCTGCGGTTGAACACCGCGATCATCCCCCTGGCCGGCGTGCGCGCATGCACGCGCCACAGGAAATCGTGCGCCATCTCCTCGCTCGACGGCTGCTTGAACGGCGTGACGATGAGCCCCTGCGGATGGGTCCGGCGAAACGTCGCGATGGTGCTGCCGTCCTTGCCCGACGTGTCCATGCCCTGCAGCACCACCAGCAGGCTGCGCCGGCCCTCGGCGAACAGGCGGTTCTGCAGGTCGCCGATCTCCTCGGCCAGCGCGTCCTGCGCGGCGTCGAGCGCGCCGTCGTCGGCCGTCTTCAGGACTTCGGCCGCGGGATCGAACGTGCCGAGGTCGAGCTTGCGGTCGTCGGTGAGTCGGTAGCGCTTGAGGGGATTGGGCATCGTCGAGGAGGGTCCGAAAGGTTCACTTGCCGCGCAGTTCGTCGACCAGCGCCTTCGCGTCGTAGACGTGGTCGAGGGCTTCCAGGATCGCCGCGCTGTCGACGGCCACCGCGCGGTTGTCGGTCGCGTCGTAGGCATAGGCGCCGCCCAGCGAGTGGATGTTGCCGTCGAAGATCAGCCCGACCAGGTCGCCGCGCCGGTTCAGCAGCGGGCTGCCCGAGTTGCCGCCGATGATGTCCGCGCTCGAGGCGAGGTCGAGCGGCTTCGAGGCGTCCAGGCGGCCCCGTGCGGCGAGCCACGACGGCGGCAGCGCGAACGGCTCCGCCCCGGTCGCGCGGTCGAACGCGCCGCCGATGCGCGTGAACGGTGCGACCGGCACGCCCGCCTCGTCCCAGCCGGTCACGATCCCGTACGACAGGCGGAGCGACGACGTGGCATCGGGGTAGATGGTGTCGCCGTAAGCCGCGAAGCGGGCCTCGGCGATTAGCGCGGTGTTCTTCTGCAGCACGGCCTCCACGTCGCGCTCGTAGCGCGTGCGGATCGCCCGGGACTCGGGATCGATCGCCGCCATCAGCCGGACGAACGGATCGCCGCTCCGCGCGACCGCATCGACGCCGCCGCGCCACAACGCACGCCGCACGGCGGGATCGCCGAGCGTGGTCGTCGCGACGAGGCGGGTGGCGAGCTGCGACGGCGACTCGTCGCCGAGCACGCGTCGCACGATCGGCGCGTCGGGCCCGAGTCGTTCGCGCAACTGCGTCAGCGCGAACGTCAGCTTGACGCGTTCGAGTTCGGGATGGACCGGCGCCGCGGAGAACAGTCGAGCCTCGACCTGCGGCAACAGGTTGTCGTTGAATTCGGGCAGGCGCTGCTCGTTCGGTTTCGCACGTTCGACCGTGCCGCGCACCAGCGTGCGGGCGAACGCGGCGTAGCGATCGTCGAAGGCCGCGCTGCGCTCGATCTGCGTGTACAGCGGGTACAGCGCCCGATGCGTCCTCTCGGCCGCGGCGATCGCGTCCCAGGCGCCGCCGACCCGCGTCGCCAGCGCCGGCTCGGTGGCGACGTAGCGCCGCAGCGCGGCCTCGTCGGCCTCCTTTTTCGCGAACAGCGCCGGGTCGAGCAGCGCCGTCATCTGGCCGCGCGCGACCTTGTAGCCGTTCTCGAGCCCGTGCAGCTCGTTGGCCGCGGTACGCGCGGCTTCCGGGCCGGTGGTGCGGTACTCGGTCAGCACGCCGCGCAGTTCGGCGCGTCGCAGCAGCGTGTCGAGCACGGTCAGGTCGCGGCGCACTGCGAGCTGGGCCACGGTGAGCTCGCGTTCGGTCGAACCCGGGTGGCCGGTCACGAACACCGGCTCGCCCGCGACCGGGCCGTCGACATCGAAGCGCAGCCAGTCGACGACCGTCGCCGGTCGCCCGTCCTCGTAGACCCGCACCAGCGCCATGTCGAGGTCGTAGCGCGGGAAGTTGAAGTTGTCCGGATCGCCGCCGAACGCGGCGATATCGCCTTCCGGCGCGAACGCGAGCCGCACGTCGGTGTAGCGGTGGTAGCGGTACACCTTGTACTCGCCGCCGTGGTACAGGTCGACGACGTCGCACCGGACCCGGGGCGCGTCGCGGCCGACGCAGGCCGATGCGAGCCGTGCCTTCACCGCGTTCCGCGCGGCGGTGAACGCGTTGCCGGCCTGGCCCGCGGTGGCCGCCTTCACGTCGGCGGTGACGTCGGCGATGCGGTCGAGGCGCGCGACCTCCAGGGCGGGACAACGCCGCTCGCGGTCGCGGTCCGCCGCCAGGAAGCCGAGCTGCAGCAAGTTCTCGGTCGGGCTCGACAGCTGGTCGATGCAGCCGGACATGCAGTGGTGGTTGGTCAGCACCAGGCCGTCCTTCGACACGAACGATGCCGAGCAACCGTTGCCGACGCGTGCGGACGCATGCATCGCATGGTCGATCCAGGCCGCGTCGGGCGCCCAGCCGATCTCCGTTCGCATCCGGTCCAGCGGCAAATGGTCGAGCGTCCACATGCCTTCGGCCGCGTGAGCCGTGGACGGGACGATGGACGCGGCGCCGAAAGCGACGACGGACGCGATGACGGACGCGACGACGGACGCAATGACGGAAGCGGGGACGCCCCTGACGACGAAAGCTGCGATGGACTTCAAGAAGACTCCGGAAGAAGGCTGGACGGCATCGCTCGACGACCCGAAGCGCGACGCATGACCGGTTCGCGAGGCCGCCGATCCGACGTCGCGCGCCGCGGCGTCGGTCGACGCAACGCGGCGTTCGGCGACACGAATGGTCAGGTCGCGCTGCATCGCGTTCGCGTGCGCCGGGTCGCGCTTCGGGCCGATGGCGCGACGACGGCCCGCGGCGATTCTATTTCACCGGGCGCCGCGGACCGCCCGGCCCGTCGACCCCGCGGTCGGCACGATTGCTGCAAGACGTCCTCGCCGTCCTCCTCTTCTTCCTCGACGGTGCCCCATGAACGTCCTCCACGCCGCGGCCGCGGCCCTCGCCCTCGTCGCGACCCTGCCGGTGCGGGCCAACCTGCTCGTCGACGGCGGCTTCGAAAGCCCGGCGATCGCCTATGGCTCCTACGCGACCTACGCGTCGCTGCCCGGCTGGACCGGCGCCCCGAACATCGAGGTCCAGAACCACGTCGCCGGATCGCCGTACGAAGGCGCCCAGTTCGTCGAGCTGGACACCAGCGCCAACAGCGCGATGGCGCAGAGCTTCGCGAGCGTGGCCGGCGCGACCTACCGCATCGCTTTCCGTTATTCGCCGAGGCCGGGCGTGGCGGCCGCGTCGAACGGCGTCGAGTTCCTGTGGAACGGCGTCGTGCTGGCGACGCTCGCGTCGAACGGCGTCGGCCTGTCGGACACGCTGTGGACCGGCTACGACTTCAGCGCCGTCGCGAGCGGCGCGAGGTCGCGCGTCGGCTTCGCCGCGGTCGGCACCAGCGACAGCCTGGGCGGTTACCTCGACGACGTCGTCGTGACGGCGGTGCCGGAGCCGGGCGTGATCGGGTTGCTGGCGTTGGGGGCGGTGCTGGCGTGGGCGAGGCCGCGGCGGCGGCATGACGAGCGATGTCCTGCGGCACGTAGCCGTTCTCGCTAGAGGGCCGCGACGATCGCATCGGCATCGACTTCGATGCGGACCGCGGCGGACGGGTCGGATAGATCGTCGTCTTCGGTCGCGACGAGAACACGAAGCGGCCGCGCCGCAGCATGACGGACACGGTCGGCGCGGGCCGGGCCGCGAGGGGGGCATGCGATCATCGCCGCATCCCGCGACCGGCTCGTTCGATGAACTCCGAAGTCCCCGCATCGCCGCAGCCCGCGCTGCGCATGACGCCCGCGCTCGTCACGCTGTTCGCCTTCTGCTGCGGCGTGATCGTCGCGAACCTGTACTACGCGCAGCCGATCATCGACCTGATCGCGCCCGACATCGGCCTGTCGCCCGCCGCGGCGAGCCTGACCGTGTCGCTGACCCAGATCGGCTACGCCATCGGCCTGTTCTTCATCGTGCCGCTCGCCGACCTCGTCGAGAACCGGCGGCTGCTGATCGCGACGACGTCGCTATCCGTGGTCAGCCTCGCCATCGCGACGCTGGTCCGCGACCCCGGCGTCTTCCTGTTCGTGTCGCTGCTGATCGGCTTCGGATCGGTGGCGGTGCAGATCCTGCTGCCGCTCGCCGCGCATTTCGCGCCCGACGAGTCGCGGGGCCGCATCGTCGGCAACGTGATGGGCGGCCTGATGCTCGGCATCCTGCTGTCGCGCCCGTTCGCGAGCTTCGTCGCGGACCACTTCGGCTGGCACGCCGTGTTCGGCGCGGCCACGGTGATGATGGTCGCGATCACGCTCGTCTTCGCGGTGCTGATGCCGACGCGCCAGCCCGATCACCACGCCACCTACGCGGAACTGCTGCGTTCCCTCGGCACGCTGGTGGCGCGCCTGCCGCCGCTGCGGCGACGGTCGTTCTACCAGGGCTGCCTGTTCGCGTCGTTCAGCCTGTTCTGGACCGCGGCGCCGCTCGAGCTCGCGCGCCACTACGGCTACAGCCAGACGCAGATCGGGGTCTTCGCGCTGATCGGCGCGCTGGGCGCCATCGCGGCGCCGCTCGGCGGTCGTCTCGCCGACGCCGGCCACACGCGCATCGGCTCGCTGCTGGCCATGGCGTTAGCCGCGCTAGGCTACTGGCCGGTGATCGCACTGCCGTCGCTCGGCGTCGTCGCGCTGGTGGGCACCGGCGTGCTGCTCGACTTCTGCGTGCAGATGAACATGGTGCTCGGGCAGCGCGAGATCTACGCGCTCGACGCCGCGAGCCGCGGCCGGCTGAACGCGCTGTATGTGACCAGCGTGTTCGTCGGCGGCGCGCTGGGCTCGTTGATCGCGAGCCCGCTGTATGCCCGCTTCGGCTGGACCGGCGTGGTCTGCGCCGGTAGCGCGTTGCCGCTGCTGGCGCTCGTGCGCTTCCTGATGGCCCGAATGCATTGAAGCGGATCGCGAAAGGACGACGCGATGTACAGCGAAGACGACCTGGACTCCGCCGTGGCGAACGGCGCGCTGAGCGCCTCGGCCGTCGACGCCTTGCGAGCCCATGTCGCGGCGCGTCGCCGAGCCGGCGTCGACGAGGAACACTTCCGTCTCGTGACCGGCTTCAACGACATCTTCGTCACCATCGCGTGCCTGCTGCTGCTGAGCTCCTTCTTCTACGCGGCGCAGCACGTGGCGCCCGCGGTCGGCGCCGGGCTGCTCGTCGTCGCCGCCTGGGGACTCGCCGAGTTCTTCACGCGACGCCGCCGCATGGCCCTGCCCTCGATCGTCCTGGTCGCCGCCTTCGGGTTCGGGCTGGCGGCCGTCGCCATCGCGCTGATGGGCCGAAGCTCCGGTTCGATCGCCGCGTGCGTCGTGGTCCCGCTCGGCCTGCTGCTCCACTGGCGGCGCTTCAAGGTGCCGATCTCGGTCGCCTTCGGCGCATCGGCCATCGGCTACGGCATCGTCCTTTCGCTGCTGCCGCAGCTGCCGGCCGAGCGGCAACCAACGGCCGGTCGCTGGCTCGAGTTCGCCATCGGACTCGTGATTTCGGCCTCGCGCTGATCTGGGACAGTCGGGACCGCGCTCGTCGCACGCGCAGCTCGGACGTCGCGTTCTGGCTGCACCTGCTGGCCGCGCCGCTGATCGTGCGGCCGGTCTTCGAGGCGCTCGAGATCACCACCGGACACGCGGACGCGGCGCGACTGGCACTGGTCCTGGCCCTCTACGTCGTCCTGGCGGTCGTCTCGCTGATCATCGATCGCCGGGCGCTGATGGCGTCGGCGCTGATCTACGTCGTGTCGAACTTCGCACCGCAGTCGTTCGACCGCGGGCAGAGCGACGCGGGCTTCGCAATCACTGCATTCACGGTCGGCAGTGCCCTGTTGCTGTTGTCGGCGTTCTGGCAAACCGCCCGGGCCGCTCTGCTGCGTCCGCTGCCCGCGACGATCCGCACACGCCTGGCCGCGTCATGATCGCCCGCGAGGGCGGACCCGGGAGCGCCTGCGCGTCGACGACCCGCCGCTCAGAACAGGTGGCGGATGCCGAACTGCGCCGACCAGGGATTGAAGCCGGCCGGCACGTTGGCCGCGGTGAACAGGCCGTTGTTGCTGTTGTCGCCGATGACGAACGCCGCGGCGCCCATGTTGACGATCTTGGAGCCGACCAGATATAGGTCGGTGCGCTTCGAGAACGCGTAGTTGCCGCCGACGCCGAACAGGTTGGCGTCGTTGTACTTGAGCAGGCTGTTGTTGGTGTCGTAGCGATTGTCGATGCGCGCCACCGTGGCGATGACCTTGAACGCCTGGATCGGCACCGTGGCGCCGAAGCCGTACGACTGCTGCTTGACGGTCGTCGCGTTCTTGGTGTGGAAGTACAGGCCGTGCAGCTTGACGACGTTCAGGTCGTAGACCACCGCGGCGGTCTCGGTCCGCACCGTGTTGTTGTCGAGCGCGCTCTTGGTCGCCAGGTAGCCGGCGCCGACGTACAGCGGTCCGCCCGCGTAGGTCAGCGACACGCCGTAGCCGTTGCCGCCGTTCTTGGTCGCGCCGCTGGCCACCGTGTTGGTGGTGGACTCGCCGGGCCGGAACTGCGCCTTCAGCTGCACGCCGGAGATGGCCACGCTTTCGTAGGTGACCGAGTTGTCGAAACGCGTGACGCTGCCGACCGCGTAGTTGGTGGCCCGCGACACGGTACCGGCCGAGAACGGGTCGGCCGTGGCCCACGCCTGGTACAGCGGGGTGTATTCGCGACCGATGCGGATCTCGCCGAACGTGGCGACGTTGAGGCCGACGATCGCGCGACGACCGAACAGACGACTGCCGGTCGAGCTGGTCGGCGACGTCGGCGTGGTGGGCGTGACGTTGCCCTGCGGCGCGCTGTTGTCGCTCAGGTCGAAGTCCTGCTCGAAGTTGAAGACCGCCTTCAGGCCGTTGCCGAGGTCCTCGGTCCCGCGCAGGCCCCAGCGCGACGAGGCCTCGCCACCGCTACCGAGCGACTTGAGCGTCCCGACCGCGGTGTGGTCCACACGGAAATCGCCGTCGGCGATGCCGTACAGCGTGACGGTGGTCTGGGCCTGCACCGTGCCGGCCACCAGCAGTCCGCCGGCGAGTGAGAGCAACTTCTTCTGCATGTGGGTTCCCGTGATCTGTGGACGCGTCGCGTCTCTTGAAAGTGGCCGTGCGTCTGTTCGTCGACCACCCGAGTATTGCCGAGCCGTCTGTCTTTTTGTAAGTCAGTGTGAGTTCCATGCAACTCTCGTGCTTGCGCTTCGCACGTCACGGATTACGGATCACGGATCACGGCATCACGGCATCACCGCGTCTCGGCGTCTCGGCGTCTCGGCGTCTCGGCGTCTCGGCGTCTCGGCATCGCGGCATCGCGGCATCGCGGCATCGCGGCATCGCGGCGTCATGGTGTCAGGGCATCGCGGCATGACGGCGTCACGGCGTCGCTCTACGCAGGTCGATCGACACGAGCCAGCGGACATGACGCGGACCGCTGCGCGTGTCGAGCGCGGAGACGAGCGCGAGCGGCCCCTCGTTCGCCGCCAGCGGTTCGTCGTCGAGCGCCACCGCGACCAGGACGCCGTCGCCCATCGGGCTGTCGAGCAGTTCGGTCCACGAGAACACCGCGAGGTAGCCGTCGGTCGCGCGTGCGACCACGTAGCTCTGGCGCAGGTCGAACCGACCGGTCTCGATCGGCCGGCAGGCCACGAGGAGGTCGCGCAGCGCCACGCCGCGATACCGCCGCGGTCTCGGCCCGGCCGCGTCGAGGACGACCTCGCGTCCCGGCATGGCCTTCAGGTCGGCGACCGTGAACGTCGAGGGCTGCGCGAACAGGCCATCGACCCGGACGGTCGAGGAGCCG
>CAHJXF010000051.1 GCA_903644065.1 Betaproteobacteria bacterium | reverse complement strand
GCCATCATCATGTTCGACGTCACCGCGCGCGTCACGTACAAGTCCGTGCCTCACTGGCACAAGGACCTGACGCGCGTGTGCGAGAACATCCCCATCGTGCTGTGCGGCAACAAGATCGACTGCCGCGACCGCAAGGTGAAGCCTCGCGACATCCAGTTCCACCGCAGCATCCTGGAGGCATCCGGCGCCCGGCGCGTCCATGATCTGCACGAACAACTCGCCTTCCTTCAGCATCCCGAGCTCGTAGCGCGCCCGCTCCTCGACCGCGCCGGCGCCCTCCTTCAGGTCCTTGACCTCGGCCGAGAGCTTGGCGTTGCGCGCTTCCAGCGCGGCGTTGGCCTGGTTCTGCGCCGCCAGCGCCTGCTCCGCCTCGCGGACCCGCATCCAGCCGCCCTTGCCGAGCCACAGCGGGAACTGGATGCCGATCAGCAGCGCGACGAGGACGATAGGAACGAGACGCATGGCCGTTCGCTGCGCGTCGTCGGATCGACTACTTGAGGTTGTAGAACGCGCTGCGGCCCGGGTAGGTCGCCACGTCGCCGAGATCCTCCTCGATGCGCAGCAACTGGTTGTACTTGGCCACGCGGTCGGAGCGGCTCATCGAACCGGTCTTGATCTGCATCGCGTTGGTGCCGACCGCGATGTCCGCGATCGTCGTGTCCTCGGTCTCCCCGGAGCGATGGCTGATGACCGACGTGTAGCCCGCCCGCTTGGCCATCTCGATGGCCGCGAACGTCTCGGTCAGCGTGCCGATCTGGTTGATCTTGATCAGGATCGAGTTGGCGATGCCGCGCTCGATGCCTTCGCGCAGGATCTTGGTGTTGGTCACGAACAGGTCGTCGCCCACCAGCTGCACCTTCTTGCCGAGCTGGTCGGTGTGGTGCTTCCAGCCGGCCCAGTCGCCTTCGGCCATGCCGTCCTCGACCGACAGGATCGGGTACTTGTCGCACCACGCGGACAGCAGGTCGGTGAAGCCGGCCGCGTCGAGGATCAGGCCCTCGCCGTCGAGCTGGTACTTGCCGTCCTTGTAGAACTCGCTGGCCGCGCAGTCGAGGCCGATCGCGATCTGCGAGCCGGCCGTGTAACCCGCCTTGTCGATCGCGTCGAGGATCAGCTGGATCGCCGCCTCGTGGTTGGCCACCGACGGCGCGAAGCCGCCCTCGTCGCCGACCGCCGTGCTCATGCCCTTGTCGGCGATGACCTTTTTCAGCGCATGGAACACCTCGGCCCCGTAGCGCACCGCCTCGCGAAAGCTGGGCGCCCCGACCGGGATGATCATGAATTCCTGCAGGTCGAGGTTGTTGTTCGCGTGGGCGCCGCCGTTGATGACGTTCATCATCGGTACCGGCATCGTCATCGCCGACGTGCCGCCGAAGTAGCGGTAGAGCGGCAGGCCGGACTCCTCGGCGGCCGCCTTGGCCACGGCCATCGAGACGGCCAGCATCGCGTTGGCGCCGAGCCGCGCCTTGTTGTCGGTGCCGTCGAGATCGATCAGCGTGCGGTCGAGGAAGGCCTGCTCGTTGGCGTCGAGGCCCATGACGGCCTCGGAGATCTCGGTGTTGATGTTCTCGCAGGCCTTCAGCACGCCCTTGCCGCCGTAGCGATGGCGGTCGCCCGAGTTCGGGCCGTCTCTCAACTCGATCGCCTCGCGCGATCCGGTCGAGGCGCCCGACGGCACCGAGGCGCGGCCCAGCACGCCCGACTCGAGCAGCACGTCGCACTCGACTGTCGGATTGCCGCGGCTGTCGATGATCTCGCGGCCGATGATGTCGACGATTGCACTCATGGAGATTCCTGTCCTGTTCGAATGATGGGGATGCGAATGCGAATGCGATGGCGGCTGCGGCGCTCGCCCGCGATGAAGCACCCGTCGGACGACGCGCGCGTCGGGCGTCAGTCGCCTTCCACGATCAGCATGTTCATGACCGCCGCGCCCTCGCGGGCCGAACGCGCCTTTCGGTACTCGGGCGAATCGTAGAACGCCCGTGCGGCCGCGACCGAGTCGAACGGCAGCACCACGATGCGGCCCGGCTCGCGTCCTTCGAGCCGCGTGGTGGCGCCGCCACGGGCGAGCGGCTTCACGCCGTGCGCCAGAAAGGCGGCCGTCGACAGCTTGCGGTACTCGGCGTACTGCTCGGGGTCGGTGACGTCGACGTCGGCGAGAATGTAGGCGGCCATGCGGTGTTCCTTCGCTTCGTCGATACGGGTAAAGAGTCTTTACGAGTCAGGCGTCGTCGTTCTCGGCGAAACCGTTCGACTTGACGACCCGGTCGATCGCCGCGAGCGTCTCGAGCAGGCGGCGCATGTGCGCGAGCGGCACCGCGTTCGGCCCGTCCGACATCGCGTTCGCCGGGTCGGGATGCGTTTCCATGAACACGCCGCAGACGCCGACGGCGATCGCCGCCCGGGCCAGCACCGGCACGAACTCGCGCTGCCCGCCGGACGTGGTGCCCTGCCCGCCCGGCAGTTGCACCGAATGCGTCGCGTCGAACACCACCGGACAGCCGGTCTCGCGCATGATCGCGAGCGACCGCATGTCGGAGACCAGGTTGTTGTAGCCGAACGAGGCGCCGCGCTCGCAGACCAGGATGTTGTCGCCGGCGCCGCCGGCCGCGATCGCGGCGTCGCGCGCCTTGTCGGCCACGTTGGCCATGTCGTGCGGCGCGAGGAACTGGCCCTTCTTGATGTTGACCGGCTTGCCGGCCGACGCGGCCGCGTGGATGAAGTCGGTCTGGCGGCACAGAAAGGCCGGCGTCTGCAACACGTCGACGACCGCGGCGACGGCCGCGATCTCGTCGATGGCGTGGATGTCGGTCAGCACCGGCACGCCGATCTGCTTCTTTACTTCCGCCAGCACCGCGAGGCCCTGGTCCAGGCCGGGTCCGCGAAACGACTTGCCCGAGCTGCGGTTGGCCTTGTCGAACGACGACTTGTAGATGAACGGGATGCCGAGTTCGGCCGTCATCTCCTTCAACGTCCCGGCGGTGTCGAGCGCCATCTGCTGCGACTCGATCACGCACGGGCCGGCAATCAGGAAGAAGGGATGCGCCAGGCCGACGTCGAAGCCGCACAACCGCATCACGTCGGCCTCGCGTCGGGCAACGTCATCTCAGGCGGCCTTCTTCAGTCGCGTCGCCCGGTTGGCGACGGCGGCCTCGATGTACGACTTGAACAGCGGATGGCCCGCCCGCGGCGTCGACGTGAATTCGGGATGGAACTGCACGCCGAAGAACCACGGATGGCCGTTCGGGCCGGTCTGCGGCAGCTCCATGATCTCCGGCAGCGACTCGCTGGGCGTGTGCGCGCTGATGCGATAACCCTGCGCCTCGAGCAGCGGCGCGAAGTAGTTGTTGACCTCGTAGCGATGGCGATGCCGCTCGTTGACTTCGGCGCCGTAGATGCGGGCCGCCAGCGTGCCGGGCTCGACCGGACAGCGCTGCGACCCGAGCCGCATCGTGCCGCCGAGATCGGAGCTGGTGGAGCGCTTCTCGACCTTGCCGTCGCGGTCCTGCCACTCGGTGATCAGCGCAACCACCGGATGCGGCGTGTCGGGATCGAACTCGGTGCTGTTGGCGCCCGCGAGACCGCAACGGTTACGCGCGTATTCGATCGTGGCGAGCTGCATGCCGAGACAGATGCCGAGGAACGGCACGCGGTTCTCGCGGGCATGACGGATCGCCTTGATCTTGCCTTCGGTACCGCGCACGCCGAAGCCGCCCGGGATCAGCACCGCGTCGAGGTGGTCGAGCCCGGCGGTGCCGTCGGCGTCGATGACTTCGGAGTCGAGGTACTCGATGTTGACCTTCGCCCCGGTGTGGATGCCGGCGTGCACCAGCGCCTCGGTAAGCGACTTGTACGACTCGGTCAGGTCGACGTACTTGCCGACCATGCCGATCGTGACCTCGTCCTTCGGATGCTCGAGGCTGTCGACCAGCTCGTCCCAGACCGACAGGTCGGCGGGCCGGGCCGTGATGCCGAGGCGCTCGCAGACCAGGTCGTCGAGCCCCTGGTCGTGCAGCATGGCGGGGATCTTGTAGATCGAGTCGGCATCCCAGACCGAGATCACGCCGTTCATCTCGACGTTCGAGAACAACGAGATCTTGGCCAGCTCGTCCTCGGGCACGCGACGGTCTGCGCGACACAGCAGCGCATCGGCCTGGATGCCGATCTCGCGCAGCTTCTGCACGCTGTGCTGGGTGGGCTTGGTCTTGAGCTCGCCGGCCGACGCGATGAACGGCACCAGCGTCAGGTGCAGGAAGCACGCGTAGCCGCGACCGCCCCGCAGGCTCATCTGCCGCGCGGCCTCGAGGAACGGCAGCGACTCGATGTCGCCGACCGTGCCGCCGATCTCGACCAGCGCGATGTCGGCGCCGCCGCTATCGGCAAAGGCCGCGGACGCGCCGCGGCGGATGAAGTCCTGGATCTCGTTGGTGATATGCGGGATCACCTGCACGGTCTTGCCGAGGTACTCGCCGCGCCGCTCCTTTCGGATCACGCTCTCGTAGATCTGGCCGGTCGTGAAGTTGTTGACTTTCCGCATGCGGGCGCTGACGAAGCGCTCGTAGTGGCCGAGGTCGAGGTCGGTCTCGGCGCCGTCCTCGGTGACGAATACCTCGCCGTGCTGGAACGGCGACATCGTGCCGGGGTCGACGTTGATGTACGGATCGAGCTTGAGCAGCGTGACCTTGAGGCCGCGCGACTCGAGGATGGCCGCGAGGGACGCGGCGGCGATGCCCTTGCCGAGCGAGGACACCACGCCACCGGTGACGAAGACGAATTTGGTCATGGAGAGTCGCGCTCGAATGGACGGTCCGCGTCGTCGTCCACGCCGCCGTCCACAAAGCGCCACCGGGAAATTTGGATTATAGCGGACGGGCCCGACGCTTCCCGGCGCTGCGCGTGGGGATGCTTGCATAATCGCTTCGATGAAGACGCGTCCATCGGTGCGGTCCCCGCGACACGTGCGGCGCCCGGCGTCCCGGCACGGTGCGTCCTCGACGGCATCTCCTTCGATCGACGCGGCGGCGTCGTCGGCGTCAGCGTCAGCGTCGGCGTCGGCCACCCGGCTCCGGACCGGCCCCTCATCGTCGCGCCGGGCCGATTCGGCGGTCGCATCCGTCCGCATCGTGATCGTCGACGCCATGCGCGGACTCGCGATCGTGACGATGATCGCGTACCACTTCTGCTTCGACCTGACCTGGTACCGCTGGGCCGACTGGCCGATGCTCGACGACATCCGCTGGATCGCGTGGCGTTCCTCGATCGTCACGGCGTTCCTGTTCGTGGCCGGGGTGTCGCTCGCGCTCCGCGACGATCGCGAACGCGGTCGCGGCACCACCGGCTGGCTCGAGCCGTCGTTCGTGCGGCGCTGGTCGCAGGTCGCCGGGGCCGCGTCGCTGGTGACGATCGGCAGCATGCTGCTCTTCCCGGCCAGCTTCATCTACTTCGGCGTCCTGCACTTCGTCGCCGTGGCGTGGCTGCTGTGTCGTCGCGCGCCGCGCCTCGGCGCGGGGTCGATCGCGCTCGGCGTGCTGGCGATCGTCGTCGGGACGACGATCGCGACGCCCGCCTTCGACCCTCGCTGGATCGACTGGATCGGCTTCGCCGCGCAAAAGCCGCTCACCGAGGACTACGTGCCGCTGTTCCCGTGGCTCGGCGTGCTGCTGATCGGCTGCGGTGCGGGCGCCTGGTGGGCAGGCCGCAACTTCCGCACGACGCCGCTACTGTCGCACGCCTGGCGGGCGACGCCCGCCTGGCTGCGGCGCCTGCTCTGCGGCATGGGCCGCCGGAGCCTGACCATCTACCTGCTGCACCAGCCGGTACTGCTGGGCGTGATGGGCGTCGTGCGGCAGGTGACCTGACGCCGGCCTACTTGTAGGCGAAGACGATGCGCGCCGAATAGGCCCGCTTCGTCGCCGGGTCCTTCAGGTTCGCGATGCCCGAGTACTCGAGCAGGCGCCGCGACTTCGGATCGATCGTCAGCTCGAGCGTGGGCAGCACGAGGCGCAGCATCGAGTCGAGCTCCACGCGCACCTTGATGGCCGCCACGCCGCCGACGTCGACGTCCGCGAGCTTGCTGGCCCGTAGCGCGTAGTTGTCGACCCGACCGGCGACCGCCAGCGTGAAGCGCAGCGTGCCGCCCGCCTGCAGCGTGTCGAGGTGGTCGACGACGTAGGCCTGGGCGCCGCAGTCGGCCACCATGTCCTTGACGCGGTCCAGCGACGCGGTCTGCCGCTTGCCGTCGCGGACCATGAAGATCTCGACCTTGTCGCGGTCGATGCGCGCGATGCCTTCCTCGTACACCGGATCGGTCTGCTCGAGCTTGAAGACCGGCACGTAGCGGTCCTGCGAGAAGTCGAACTTGCGTTCCGCGACCTGCTGCCCCGACGCGAGCACGTAGCGCGTGCTGCCGGAGACCCAGCGGCCGTTCTCGACCTGCACGTCGTACTGCTCGGTGTAGAGCACCCGCCCGGTCTTCAGGTCGTGGGCCGTGGCCGTGAACTGCTGCGCCTCGGCTAGCGCGAGCGCGGGCGCGACGAGTGCCAGGCCGACGCAGGCACACAACGACCATCGGCGTACTCGATCAAGCATCTGGGGTCCCCTGTCCGGTC
Organism: Betaproteobacteria bacterium; assembly: GCA_903644065.1. Lineage (GTDB taxonomy): Bacteria > Pseudomonadota > Gammaproteobacteria > Burkholderiales > Burkholderiaceae_D > CAHJXF01. The sequence goes on along the minus strand of CAHJXF010000051.1, from coordinate 8,784 downwards.
CTGGCGAAGCGATAGTGCGCGACGCCCCATTGTGCCCCTTCGTCGAAACCGAACAGTTCGGCGACCGCCATGTAGAACATGCGCCAGCGCGCGAACCACAGCGCCGCGTCGGCCGGACCGTAGGTCTGCTCGAACACCCGCATGATCGGCGCGCGCGCATCGTCCATGCGCTGCAGCCATTCGTTGGCGGTCCGCTCGTAGTGCCGACCCGACACCCACCAGCGCTTCTCGACCTCGAGGTCGTCGGCGAAGCGCTTGAACAGGTCGAAGCTCGGCATCGTGCCGCCGGTGAAGAAGTGGCGCGTCATCCAGTCGTCGGCCTCGCGGTCCTCGAAATGATAGGCGACGTGGCGATGAGCGAAGACGTGCACGAAGACGCGGCCGTCGTCGACCAGCCAGCGCGCCACCTTCGCGAACAGCAGCCGGTAGTTCTTCATGTGCTCGAACATCTCGACCGACACGATGCGGTCGAAGCCGCCGCCCCGATCCGCCTCGTCGAACTCGAAGTCGACGACGTTGCCGGTGCGGATCGCAAGGTTGGTCAGGCCGAGCTTCGCCGCCTCGCCCTCGATGTACTCGCGCTGCCCGTGCGAATTCGACAGCCCGACGACCGTGGCGCGCCGATAGCGCGCCGCGGCCCACAGCGCGAAAGATCCCCAGCCGCAGCCGAGGTCCAGGATGCGTTGCCCGTCCGCGAGGCCGGCGCGCTCGGCATAGGCCGAGAACATCGCCTGTTCGGCGCCGGCCAGCGTCTCGCGCCCGGTGGCGTAGAGGCACGACGAGTACTTGAGCCGCGCGCCGAGATGGAGCTTGAAGAATTCGGCGGGCACCTCGTAGTGCTGGCGATTGGCCGACTGCGTCTCGATGGCGATCGGGCTGGCCTCGAGCTCGGCGACGAAGTCGCGCTGCCGCTCGGCGACGGCCTCGGCGCCTCCGCGCGTCTCGCACTTGAGGCGTTGCGCGATCATCCGGCGCATGCCGAAGCGCACCACGCCGTCGGGCAACCAGCGCCGTTCCGCGAGGTCGATCGGACTCACGATGCCGTTTTGGGCGGGGTCCCGGGTCGACGGCGCGATGCGCGCCTCGACGGGTCGCTCACGCGCGCGGAAACCATGGGACGAACGCACTCGTGGTGCGGATGTACTCGGCGTAATCGGGCCGGTCGTGCGCCATGTGCGCCTCGGTGATCGGGATGCCCGACAGCCGCAACAGCAGGAACGCCATGACCACCGGTGCGATCAGCCCGACCCACCACCAGCCGCTGCCGACGGCGAGCAACAGGTAGGTGAACCAGTGCAGGCATTCGAAGAAGTAGTTGGGATGCCGCGAGTAGCGCCACAGACCCGTCCGGTTGACCTTGCCGCGGTTGGCCGGCTCGCGCCTGAAGCGGGCCAGTTGCTGGTCCGACAACGCCTCGCCGGCGACCGCCACCACCCATACCGCGAAGGCCGCCCCGATGGCCCACGCCGGCGGCAGGTCGTCGCGCCAGGCGACGACCAGGAACGGCAACGACAACAGCGCCGAGAAGCCGGTCTGGACCTGGAAGAACCAGAACAGGTTGCGGTCGGCCTTCGCGCCCCAGTCGCGGCGAAAGCGGGCATAGCGGCCGTCCTCGGGCTTGCCGTGGTTGCGCAGGAACAGGTGGGTACCGAGGCGGAAGCCCCACAGGCCGGCGAGGCACGCGAGCATCAGTCGCAGCACCGGCGGCGCCGAGCCGCACGCGGCGAGGAACACGCCGAGCCAGCCGAGGCTCCACGACCAGACCGGATCGACCAGGTTGGCGTTGTGGCTGCGGCGCTGGAACAGCCACACGACGGCGAGCGCGAGGGCCACCGAGGCGATGCCGACGGCATACGCCGCGCCGACGGGCAGCAGCGAACGGCTGGTGAAGAGGTCTTCGATGTTCATGGGCGGCGGTCGAAGCGCTTCTTACGCAGCGCGCCGTCGGCCGGTTTCGCAGAAGCGGCTCGCGCACCGCTTCAGGTGGCCAGCGCGAGCCGCTGGGCCGCAACCAGCGCGGCGATGCCGCCGCTCGCGAGGTCGACCAGGCGATCGAGTTCCGCTCGCGTGAACGGCACGCCTTCGGCGGTGCCCTGCACTTCCACCAGGCCGCCGTTGCCCGTCATGACGACGTTCATGTCGGTGTCGCAGGTCGAGTCCTCGGCGTAGTCGAGGTCGAGCAGCGGGACGCCGTCCCGGATGCCGACGGAGACGGCCGCCACGAAGTCGCGTGCCGGGCTGTGCGCCAGCGCGCCGCTCGCAATCAGCGTCGACACCGCGTCGTGCGCCGCCACGAAGGCGCCGGTGATGCTCGCGGTCCGCGTGCCGCCGTCCGCCTGAGGACGTCGCAGTCGAGCGTCAGCGTGCGTTCGCCGAGCGCCTCGAGATCGAACACGCTGCGCAGCGACCGACCGATCAGGCGCTGGATCTCCTGCGTGCGGCCCGACTGCTTGCCGCGTGCCGCCTCGCGGTCGCTGCGGGTATGGGTCGCGCGTGGCAGCATGCCGTACTCCGCCGTCAGCCAGCCCTGCCCCTTGCCCTTCAGGAAACCCGGCACGCGATCCTCGATGCTCGCGGTGCACAGCACGCGCGTGTGGCCGAACTCGATCAGCACCGAGCCCTCGGCGTGGCGCGTGAAGCCGCGCGTGATGCGCACCGGTCGCAAGGCATCGGCAGCGCGTCCGTCGAGGCGGTTCGTGGTCGTCGTGGACATTCAGATCTTCGGCATCAGCTTGTTGGACTTCCGGATCGACGAACGGATGTCGTCGATGGCGCGTTCGATCTCGCTGTCGGTCATCGGCGAGTGCGGCACTTCGAGCTGGGTGGGCCGCAGGTGGTCGATGGTGGTCGTGATGGCCCCGAGCGGCATCGACACCGTCGAGACCCCCTGTTCCTCGTGCAGGTCGGCCCCCGCCCAGCCCATCGCCATCCCGGTCACGTTGTCGGCCTCGCTACCCGCCTGGACCAGCGCGGTCTCGATCAGGTCGGGGACGGCGCGCATCACGGTATGGCCCGCGAAGGCGCGCGCGATGTGGTCGTCGGTGACGGCCGACCACAGCCCGTCGGTGCACAGGAACAGCGGATCGCCCGGCTGCAGCGTCATCTTCCGCGACAGCTCCACGTTGGGCGGCTCGGGCGAACCGAGGCAGTTGAACAACTTGTTGCGGTCCGGATGCGTGTCGATCTCGGCCGGCGACGCGAGGCCCTTCAGGATCAGGCTCTGGATCTTCGAGTGGTCGCGGGTCTGCGCGATGATGCCGCCGTTGCGCACCCAGTAGAGCCGCGAGTCGCCGACGTGCGCCCAGTAGGCGGCGCCGTTCTGGACGATGCACGCGACGATGGTCGTGCGCGGCGACTCGGACAGCTTGTTGGCCGTGCGGTAGTGCAGGATCTGCTGGTGCGCGTCGAGCATGCTCGACTCGAGGAAGCGCGGCGGGCTCTTCAGCAACGGCGTTGCTTCCTGCTGGAACAGCGAGCCCACCGTCTGCACCGCGATCTGCGCCGCCATGTCGCCCTGCAGATGGCCGCCCATGCCGTCGGCCACGATCATCAGCAGCGCATCGCGCGAGAAGCAGTAGCCCATGCGGTCCTGGTTCGACTTCCGCCCGCCCTTGCGACTCTCCTGGTAGATCGAGAAGCGCATGACGGTCAGCGACCCTGCCGGGTGTAGAGCGAGATCGTCGACGCGCGCGCCGACTCGTTCGGGCCGCTGCCACCGGGCCTAAGCTTCCGCAAACGTTCGCGGGCCTTGTCCACGAGGCTTCGCTTCTGCTCGGTGGGCACGCGATCGAGCAGGGCCTTCTGCAGCGAGAACACGCTCTGCGGCCGTTCGAGCACGTCGAGCTGCAGGCACCACTCCACGACCCCCAGCAGCTCCTTCGAGTAGCTGTGCGACAGCTCGCGGATCTTCGCCGTCATCTTGTCGTTGACGAGACGGGCGTCGGCCGGCTGCGGGGCATGGCCCGACATCGACGCGAAGATCGACGCGCCGATGCCGTAGATGTCGGTCCACGGCCCGAGCAGCGCGTGCTTCTCGTAGAGCTCGGGCGCCGCGAACCCCGGCGTGTACATCGGGAATAGCTTGCCGGTGTCGGCGGAGAGGGTCTGCCGGGCGGCGCCGAAGTCGAGCAGGATGGGCGACGCGTCGCGCCGCAGGTAGAGGTTGGCGGGTTTCAGGTCGAGGTGCAGCAGCTTGTTGGTGTGCACCTCGCGCAGCCCGTTCATGACCTGCGTGAAGACCAGCCGGATGAAGCGTTCGCCGAGCAGCTTTCGTTCGCCGCGGTCGCGATACTTGAGGATCTGCTCCTGCAGCGTGCGGCCCTGCTCGTACAGCATGACCATGTACACCGTCTCGTTGGCGCGGAAGAAGTTGACGACCCGCACGACGTTCGGATGCAGGATGCGCGCGAGCGCCCGGCCCTCCTCGAAGAAGCACTTGAGACCGATGCGGAAGGTCGGCAGGTTCGAGTCGACGATGGTGGGCACCAGCTCGCCGTGGCGGCGCAGTGCCAGCGAGCTCGGCAGGTACTCCTTGATGGCCACCGGCCGGTCGAATTCGTCGCGTGCGAGATAGACGATCGAGAAGCCGCCGCTACTGATCTTCTTTACAATGCGATATCCCTCGACCTCGTAGCCTTCGGGTAGCGGCGCGTTCGACTCGGAAGCCATGACGGATCAGCGAACGCGGCAGCGGGTCATCGGACGAGGGATCGAAGAAGGGCCACCGGCGGCCGCCGGTCGCGGAGTGGGACGCGGAGTGAAAGACGTGGCGCGGAAAGCGGAAGAGCGCGACGCGATCGTGCCGCGCGCCGGCACGCGAGCCCGGTGACGGGCTGCGGCATTCTGTTCATTTCAAGACCTCTTGTAAAGAAACGGTCGGCGCGCGGCGTCGCGTCGCGATGCGCGCGTCTCCCCCCTGTTTCGGCATCGACCCGTGATTCCGGAGTCCCGCTCGTATCGGACGAGCGACTGAACGAGCGAACGAGCGACTGAACGAGCGACCCGCCCCATGACCGTCTCCAGCATGACCGGCTTCGCCCTCGCCCGACGCGACCATCGCGTCGGTGCGATCGTGCTCGAGATGCGCAGCGTCAATTCGCGCTACCTCGATCCGCAGTTCCGCCTGAGCGACGAGCTGCGGGCCGGGGAAGCGTCGCTCCGCGAGGCGATCACCGCGAAGGTCGCGCGCGGCAAGCTCGACGTGCGCTTCTACATCCACCGCGTCGCGTCGGCCGCGGCGGAAGGCGGCGTGATCGCCTCCGAGTCGATGCTGACGCGCCTCGCGACGCTCGAGCGCAGCGTGCGCGACCGGCTGCCCGACGCGCGTCCGCTTTCGGTCGACGAGATCCTCCACTGGCCGGGCGTCCTGGAAAGCGGCGAGATCGCGGTCGACGAGGTCCTGGCCCTGACGCGCGATCTGGCGGTCGAGGCGCTCGACCAGCTCGCCATCGCGCGGGCGCGCGAAGGCGAGCGGCTCGCGGCGGCGATCGTGGAGCGGGTCGACGCGATGGAAGCGATCGCGACGCGGCTGCAACCCGCGGTGCCGCGCCTCGTCGAAGCGCACCAGCAGAAACTCGAGCAGCGCCTGGCGACCGCGCTCGGCATCGTCTTCGACGAGGCGAGTGGCGAAGCGGGTCCGACGTCGACCAGCACCGTCACGCGCGCGGAGGCTCTCGACCGGGTGCGGCAGGAGATCACGCTGTACGGCACGCGCATCGACGTCTCCGAGGAACTGTCGCGACTCGCGGGTCACCTGGCCGAGGTGCGGGCCATCCTGAAACGCGGCGGCACGGTCGGCAAACGACTCGACTTCATGATGCAGGAGCTGAATCGTGAGGCCAACACGCTCGGCTCGAAGGCGGCGGCGGCCGAACTCGCCGACGCGGCGGTCGAATTGAAGCTCGCGATCGAACAGATCCGCGAGCAGGTGCAGAACCTCGAATGACGCTTCGCGCCCCCGCCCCGTCGCGGCCAATCCCGCACGTCGGCAACGTGCTGATCGTCGCGGCCCCGTCGGGCGCGGGCAAGTCGACGCTCGTCAACGCGTTGCTGGCCGCCGATCCGACGGTCCGGCTGTCGATCTCCTACACCACCCGCGCGCCGCGGCCCGGCGAGGTCGACGGCCGCGAATACTTCTTCATCGACGTGCCGGCCTTCGTCGCGATGCGTGCCCGCGACGAGTTCATCGAGTCGGCCGAGGTGCACGGCCACTTGTACGGCACGTCGGAGAAGTGGATCGAAGCGCGCATCGCCGAGGGCGACGACGTGCTGCTGGAGATCGACTGGCAGGGCGCGCAGCAGATTCGCCGACGCTTCCCCGATGCGGTGGGCATCTTCATCCTGCCGCCATCGATCGACGCGCTCGAGGCGCGCCTGTTGAAGCGCGGGCAGGACGAAGGGGCGGTCATCACGCGCCGTCTGCTGGCGGCCGGCGGCGAGATCGCGCATGCCCGCGAGTTCGAATACGCTATTATCAATCAAGAGTTTGCGGCAGCTTCGCAACAGCTGAACAGCATCGTGCAGGCGGCGCGCCTGCGCTTCTCGTCGCAGGCGTTGCGACATGCGCAGTTGTTCGGTCAGCTCGGCATCCACGTCGGTTGAGCATTGAGTCCGCGTTGCAGCCGCGCCGCGTCGAGCGGCTCGCATGCCGGCTCGAGCCGGTCGCGAGGGCGGCGATCGTGACCCTGCACCGACCACCCATTCATCTCGAAACCCGGAGCACTCCATGGCCCGCATCACCGTCGAAGACTGTCTGAAGCACATTCCCAACCGTTTCCAGCTGGCTCTCGCCGCCACCTACCGGGCACGGCAACTGGCCCAGGGTCACACGCCCAAGGTCGAAAGCCGCGACAAGCCGACGGTCACGGCGCTGCGCGAGATCGCCGAGGGAAAGATCGGCATCGAGATGCTGAAGAAGGTCCCGATCTGATGGATCGATCGTCGTCCTGTTGACCTCCTGACGAGCCGCCCGCTCGACCTCGGCGCTCCCGCATGAGCCTGTCCACCGCTCTGGATTCGGTCGCGCGGCTGATCAACTTCAAACGGCGCCGCGAGGCGCTGTCCGACGACGACCTGGGCGGCGACCTGCTGACGCTCGATCCCGAGCGCGGGACGTTGATCGCGCACGTCCCGCCGTCGCCGGCCACGCCGTCGCGCGTCGTCAGTCTGGCGCCGCTGACCGAGATGCTGTCCGCCTACCTGGGCGACGCCGACATCCGAAAGGTGCGCGAGGCCTACCGCTTCTCCGACGAGGCGCACCTCGGCCAGTTCCGCTCCAGCGGCGACGCGTACATCTCGCATCCGATCGAGGTCGCCGAGATCTGCGCCGGCATGAAGCTCGACGCCAACGCGATCTGCGCGGCGTTGCTGCACGACGTGATCGAGGACCAGGGCATCGCCAAGCAGGTGCTGCTCGACAAGTTCGGCGCCCAGGTCGCCGATCTGGTCGACGGCCTGTCCAAGCTCGATCGGCTGCAGTTCCGCGACAGCCAGGAAGCGCAGGCCGAGAACTTCCGCAAGATGCTGCTGGCGATGGCGCGCGACGTCCGCGTCATCCTCATCAAGCTCGCCGACCGCCTGCACAACATGCGCACGCTGGGCGCGCTGGCACCGGCCAAACGCGCCCGCATCGCGCGCGAGACGCTCGAGATCTACACGCCGATCGCGCATCGGCTCGGGCTCAACAACATCTATCGCGACCTGCAGGACCTGGCGTTCATGCATCTGTACCCGATGCGCTTCGCGGTCCTGAAGAAAGCCGTCCTGGCCGCACGCGGCAATCGGCGCGAGGTGGTCGGCAAGACGCTGGAGGCGGTGCGCGGCGCCCTGCCGGCCGCCGGCATCCGCGCCGAGGTCTTCGGGCGCGAGAAGACGATGTACGGCGTGTATCGCAAGATGGTCGAGAAGAAGCTGTCGTTCTCGCAGGTGCTCGACGTCTACGGCTTTCGCATCGTGGTGCCCGATCATCCGTCGTGCTACCTCACGCTCGGCGCGCTGCACGCGCTGTTCAAGCCGGTGTCGTCGAAATTCAAGGACTACATCGCGATTCCGAAGGTCAACGGCTATCAGTCGCTGCACACCACCGTGCTCGGCCCGTTCGGCACGCCGGTGGAGTTCCAGATCCGCACGCAGGACATGCATCGGGTGGCCGAATCGGGCGTGGCCGCGCACTGGCTCTACAAGAACCTCGACGACGGGTCGGGGAAGCTGGCGGACCTGCGGCCCAACACCATGCAGTGGCTGCAGTCGCTGCTCGAGATCCAGAGCCAGACCGGCGACCCGGCCGAGTTCCTCGAGCACATCAAGGTCGACCTGTTTCCCGAAACGGTCTACGTCTTCACGCCCAAATCCAAGATCATCACGCTGCCGCGCGGCGCGACGCCGATCGACTTCGCGTACCAGATCCATACCGACATCGGCAACACCTGCATCGCGGCCCGCATCAACGGCCAGCTGTCGCCGCTGCGCACCGAACTGCAGTCGGGCGACGTGGTGGACGTCGTCACGTCGGCCACGTCTCGACCCAACCCCACGTGGGTGAGCTTCGTGCGCACCGGACGGGCACGGTCCGAGATCCGGCACTACCTGAAGACGATGAAGTACGAGGAGTCGGTCGACCTCGGCCGGCGGCTGCTCGAGCAATCGGTGCGGCAGCTCGAACGCGATGTCGAGACGCTGGCGGACGGCGACTGGCAACGCGTGGTGTCGGAAAGCGGAGCGAGGAATCGCGACGAGCTGTTCGCCGACATCGGGCTCGGCCGCCGCCTCGCCGGCGTGGTCGCCCGG
>CAHJXF010000050.1 GCA_903644065.1 Betaproteobacteria bacterium | reverse complement strand
GGCGCTGCGCGCGGCGCTGCGCCGGGCCGGCGTGCAACCGCGCGACGTCGGCTATTGCAACGCGCACGGCACGGCGACCCGCATCGGCGACGTGATCGAGCGCGACGCGCTGGCCGCGGTGTGGGGGGACGACCTCGATGGCTTGCGCGTCAGCTCCACGAAGGCGTTGCACGGCCACCTGCTCGGATCGGCCGGCGCGCTCGAGGCGTTGATCACCGTGCTCGCGCTCGAACAGCGACGCCTGCCCCCGAACGCCCACTGCACGGCGATCGATCCGGCCTGCCGACTCGACCTGGTGCTGGACGACGAGACGACCGCGCCGGCGCTGGAGCATGCGGTGACGAACTCGTTCGCGTTCGGCGGGACCAATTGCGTGCTGCTGTTCAGCCGCGCCTGACCGGCGTCGACGGTCAGGCGCGGTCCGGCTCAACGCAGCGAGCGCCTTCGACCAAAATCGCCACAGCGGCGCCCGCCGAGCACCGAACATGAAGATCGAGATCGCATCGGACCCGGTCGCATCGGACCCGGTCGCCAACCCTGCCGCCGCCTTCGTGGCGATCGCGGACCGCATCCGCGAACACGCGCGCACGAGTCCCGAACGCACGGCGCTGATCTGCGACGACGCGCGACTCGACTATGCGGCTCTCGACCGCCTGATCGACCGGATCGCCGCCTCGTTGCAGCGCGACGGGCTGGTGGTCGGCGACGTCGTGGCGCTGTGCGGAGCGCCGTCAATCCGCTACGCCGGCCTCTTCCTCGGTGCGCTGCGGGCCGGCCTCGTCGTGGCCCCGCTCGCGCCGTCGGTGACGCCGGACAGCTTCGCGCTCATGCTGTCCGACGCCGGTGCCGCCGTCCTCTTCGTCGACGACGACGTCCGCGCTGCGCTGACCTCGACGGTCGCGTTGCGGCTCCGGTCGCTCGACGGCGCCGACGAACAGTGGCTGCTGAACGAAGGCGCGAGGCCGGCGACCGTCGACGTGCGGCCCGGGTGGCCGTTCAATGTCATCTACTCGTCCGGCACGACCGGCCAGCCGAAGGGCATCGTGCAGTCCCATGCGATGCGCCATGCGCACGTGACCCGTGCGATCGGCTACGGCTACGGACCGGGTCGCGTGACATTGCTCGCGACGCCGCTGTACTCGAACACCACGCTGGTCGCGTTCTTTCCGTCGCTGGCCTACGGCGGCACCGTCGTGCTGATGCCGAAGTTCGACGCCGCCGCCTACCTGGCGCTCGCGACGCGTCACCGGGTGACGCACACGATGCTGGTACCCATCCAGTACCAGCGCCTGATGGCGCTTCCCGCGTTCGGCGAGCACGACCTGTCGGCCTTTCACCTCAAGTTCTCGACCAGCGCGCCGTTCGCCGCGGCGTTGAAGGCCGACGTGCTGGCGCGCTGGCCGGGCGGCCTCGTCGAGTTCTACGGCATGACCGAAGGCGGCGGCACCTGCATCCTCGAGGCGCACCGGCATCCGGACAAGCTGCACACGGTCGGACCGCCGGGCCCCGGCAGCGACATCCGCCTGATCGACGAGGAGGGGCGCGAGCTGCCGCCGGGCGCGACCGGCGAGGTGGTCGGGCACTCGGCCGGCATGATGACGGGCTATCACGGCCAGCCGGCCAAGACGCGTGAAGCCGAGTGGTTCGATGTCGCCGGGAAGCGCTTCATCCGCACCGGCGACGTGGGGCGCTTCGACGACGACGGTTTCCTCGTGCTGATGGACCGCCGGAAGGACATGATCATCAGCGGCGGATTCAACCTCTACCCGAGCGACCTCGAGGCCGAGCTGCGACGCCATCCGGCGGTGGCCGACGTGGCGGTGGTCGGCGTGCCCTCCGAGGCCTGGGGCGAAACGCCGATCGCGTTCGTCGTGCGGCGCGACGGCCACGACGACGACGAGGTCGCCATCCTGGAGTGGCTCAATGCCCGGGTCGGCAGGACGCAGCGCATCGCACGTCTCCGCTTCGTCGACGAACTGCCGCGGAGCGCGATCGGGAAGATCCTGAAGCGCGAACTGCGCGATGCGCACGTCGCGAGCGGCGAGGCACCGCGCTGAGGTCGGCACGCCGTTTCGCGTCGCGCGCCATCACCCACCACCGGAACACGAGATGCTGCGTCAGGCTTCGACCACCCTGGTCTTCGACACGCGCGGGCGCAACCTGCTCGACATCACGAGACCCGTAGCCGCATGGATCGCGTCGAACGACATCGACTCGGGTCTGGCCACGCTGTTCCTGCGCCACACGTCGGCGAGCCTGCTGATCCAGGAGAACGCCGACCCCGACGTGCGCGGCGACCTGGAACGCTTCTTCGCCCGCCTGGTGCCCGACGGCGACCCGTTGTTCCGTCACCGCGACGAGGGTGCGGACGACATGCCGGCGCATGTGCGCACGGCGCTGACCGCGGTGCAGCTGTCGATCCCCGTCGTCGACGGCCGGCTCGCGCTCGGGACCTGGCAGGGGTTGTATCTCTGGGAGCACCGCACGCGCCCGCATCGCCGCGAGCTGGTCGTGCACCTGTCGGGCGAGTGAAGCGGCGACGGCCGTTCCAGGACCCGATCGGGACCGCCTGTTCGACACGAGCGGCATCGCGATTCGCGCCCATCGACGAGTCCACTCGAGCGGCCTCCGCGGCCCACTGCTCGGCGTCCGCTCCGACCGGAATGCGCACCGGGGCCGTGAGGTGCTGCTGATCGAGGCCTTGCGTTCCACGGCTGGAACGACGGCGTCGCGCGGTTTCGTGCGGGGCTCGCCGACCCGCGCGTGGCAGCCGCTTTCCGCGTGTTGCACGGCGAGTCCGCACGCGCCTGGACGGTCGCGGCCCCGGCAAAGGAGGCCACCCTCTCGCGCTCGACGTTCTTCGTGCTTGCCAACCGCGCGATGGGCCTCCATCCGACGGATTACCTGCCGGCCTGCCGCAGGGCGCTCGCGCAAGACCTGCTGAGAGGCAGTGGAACCCGGGTCGCGAGCATCGCCGAGCGGTCGGCTACGACTCGGCGAGCAGGTTCAGCGTCGCTTCGGTCGACACGTCGGCCGACCGGCGGCGCAGTACGCCCGCGAACGGGCGGCCGCAGTGCAGGCGGCCGAAGTGCAGGCAGACGTCTGGACCGGACCGGTCCCGGCCGACCTGATCGGGCGGGCCCGATGGTGCGGTCGATCGCGACTAAGGAAACAGCGTTCACTCCCACTCGATCGTCGCCGGCGGCTTGCCGCTGATGTCGTAGACCACGCGGTTGATGCCCCGCACCTCGTTGATGATGCGGTTGCTGACCTTTGCCAGCAGCTCGTGCGGCAGCGGCGCCCACTGCGCCGTCATGAAGTCGGTGGTCTGCACCGCCCGCAGCGCGACCACCCATTCGTAGGTCCGGCCGTCGCCCATCACGCCGACCGACCGGACCGGCAGGAACACCGCGAAGGCCTGCGACGTCGCGTCGTACCAGTCGCGCATCGTCTCTTCCGCCGCCGTGCCGTGCGCCGCGACGAACGGCGTCGCCCGCAGCTCGTCGATGAAGATGGCGTCGGCGCGCTGCAGCAGGTCGGCGTACTCGCGCTTCACTTCGCCGAGGATGCGCACGCCGAGGCCCGGTCCCGGGAACGGGTGGCGGTACACCATGTCGCGCGGCAGCCCGAGCGCGACGCCGAGTTCCCGCACCTCGTCCTTGAACAGTTCGCGCAGCGGCTCGAGCAGTTGCAGATGCAACGACTCGGGCAGGCCGCCCACGTTGTGATGGCTCTTGATCGTCGTGGCCTTCTTGGCGCTGCCGACCTTGTTCGACGCGGACTCGATCACGTCGGGATAGATCGTCCCTTGCGCGAGCCACCTGGCGTTCGGCAAGCGCGCCGACTCGGCCTGGAACACCTCGACGAACTCGCGGCCGATGATCTTCCGCTTCGCCTCGGGGTCCGTGACGCCGGCCAGCGCGGCGAGGAACACGTCGCTCGCGTCGACCCGGATCACGCGCACGCCGAGGTGGTCGGCGAACGTTCGCATCACCTGGTCGCCTTCGCCGAGGCGCAGCAGGCCGTGGTCGACGAACACGCAGGTGAGCTGGTCGCCGATCGCGCGGTGGATCAGCGCGGCCGCCACCGACGAGTCCACCCCGCCCGACAACCCGAGGATGACCTCGTCGCCACCGACCTGTTCGCGGATCGACGCGACGGCTTCCTCGACGTAGTCACGCATCACCCAGTCGGGCGTCGCGCCGCACAGGTCGAGCACGAAGCGTTCGAGGATCGCCCTGCCCTGCAGCGTATGCGTCACCTCGGGATGGAACTGCACGCCGTAGTAGCGCCGCGCCTCGTCGGCGATCCCGGCGATCGGGCAGCTCGGCGTCGACGCCATCAGCACGAAGCCGGGCGGCATCGCGGTGACCTTGTCGCCGTGGCTCATCCACACCTTCAGCAGGCCGTGACCCTCGGGCGTCTCGCGATCGACGAGGCCGGCGAGCAACGTGGTGTGGCCGCGCGCCCGCACCTCAGCGAAACCGAACTCGCGGTGCTGGCTCGGCTCCACCTCGCCGCCGAGCTGCACCGCCATCGCGAACATCCCGTAGCAGATGCCGAGCACCGGCAAGCCGAGCTCGAACACCGCCTGCGGCGCCCGCAGGTCCTGGTCGTCGTAGGTACTGGCGTGGCTGCCCGACAGGATCACGCCCTTCAGCGCCCCGTCGGCCGCGTAGCGGCGGACGAATTCGTCGCCGACGTCGCTCGCGTGCACCTCGCAGAACACGCGGGCTTCGCGGATGCGCCGCGCGATGAGCTGGGTGACCTGCGAACCGAAGTCGAGGATCAGGATCTTGGAATGGCTGGACATGGTCAGGGGGACGTCGCGTCGGGCAGCGGCACGCGCGGCGCGACTTCGCCGCGCCGACTGCGGAAGTGGAGCACGGCCGCGAGCAGCGAGGCGGTCTGCAGCACCGCGGCGGCGTAGAACGGCGCGCCCACCCGCCAGTCGTCGGGCGGCAGCCGGCTCACCGCGGCCAGCAACGGCGCGCCGATCAGCGGCGCGATCACCAGCATGACGCTGGACAACGAATTGAGCGCACCCATCGTGATGCCCTGGGCGCGTTCGTCGACGCTCCTGGAGACGAGTCCCTGCAGGGCGGGACCGACCGCGAAGCCGAGGAGATTCGCGGCGATCACCGCGTACATCATCCAGCCCTGCGTCGCGAGGCCGTAGAACAGAAAGGCGAGCGCGCCCGATGCGAGTCCGGCCAGCACGATGCCCCGCTCGCCGAGGCGTTTCAGCAGGGCGCCGAGCAGCGCGCCCTGGACGATGGCGGTCACCAGGCCGACGACGAACAGCGAGAAGCCGTTCTCGCGCGGCGTCCAGCCGAAGCGGAACGCCGTGTACAGCACCCAGGTGGAGTGCAGGATGAACTGCGCGAGGATGGTCAACGCGTACACCCACACCAGGCCACCCACGCCCTTCAGCTGCACCAGGCCCTTCAGCGCCGCGAACGGATTGGCCTTGACCAGCGAGAACGGGGCGCGACGATTCTCCGGCAGCGACTCCGGCAGCACGAACAAGCCGTAGGCCACGTTAATCGCCGCCAGCACGGCGGCGACGTAGAACGGCAGGCGCACGTTCTCCGCGCCGAGCAGCCCGCCCACCACGGGACCGATGATGAAGCCGACGCCGAAGGCCGCGCCGATCATGCCCATCGCCTTGCCGCGCGCTTCGGGCGCGGTGACGTCCGCGATGTAGGCGCTGGCGACCGAGAAGTTGGACGCCGTGGCACCGCCGACGACCCGCACCGCCAGCAGCCACCACAGCGACGGGGCCAGCGCCATCAGCAGGAAGTCGAAGCCGAGTCCGGTGATGGCGAGCAGCAGCACGGGCCGGCGACCGAAGCGATCCGACAGTGCGCCGAGCAGCGGCGCGCAGGCGAACTGCATGACGCCGTAGATCGCCGACATCACGCCGTACCAGTAGGCCTCGGCGTCGCGCGCGCCGACGAAGTCGCCGACCAGCGACGGCAGCACCGGGATGACGAGCCCGAAACCGAGCACGTCGAGCAGCACGCAGACGAGGACGAACGGGACCGCGGCCGGCCGCGAGGTCGAGGGCGACGGGCCGCTCATGCGCCGCTCATGTCGATGCGGGCGTCACGTCAGTCACTCGACGCGGTAGTTGGGTGCTTCCTTGACGATCTGCACGTCGTGGACGTGCGACTCGCGGATGCCGGCCGTGGTGATCTCGACGAACTCGGCCCGGCTGCGCAGGTCGTCGATCGTCTTGCAGCCGCAGTAACCCATGCTCTGGCGCAACCCGCCGACGAGCTGGAACAGGATGGCGGCGACCGAGCCCTTGTATGGCACGCGCCCCTCGACGCCTTCGGGGACGAACTTGTCGACGTTGTTGCCCGGGTCCTGGAAGTACCGGTCGGCCGAGCCCTGGCTCATGGCACCCACCGATCCCATGCCGCGGTATTCCTTGTACGACCGGCCCTGGAACAGGATGACCTCGCCCGGCGCTTCCTCCGTGCCGGCGAACATGCTGCCCATCATCACGGTGGACGCCCCGGCCGCGATGGCCTTCGAGATGTCGCCCGAGTAGCGGATGCCGCCGTCGGCGATGACGGGAATGCCGCTGCCCTCGAGCGCCTTCGACACGTTGTCGATCGCGGTGATCTGCGGCACGCCGACGCCGGCGACGATGCGCGTGGTGCAGATCGAGCCCGGCCCGATGCCGACCTTCACGCCGTCTGCGCCATGGTCGGCCAGCGCGCGCGCGGCGGCGCCGGTGGCGATGTTGCCGCCGATCACCTGGATCTTCGGGTACAGCGTCTTGATCGCCTTGATGCGGGCCAGCACGTTGGCGCTGTGGCCGTGCGCCGTGTCGATCACGAACACGTCGACGCCGGCGGCGGCGAGCAGTTCGGCTCGCTCGTCGGTGTCGTCGCCGATGCCGAGGCCCGCGCCGACGCGCAGCTTGCCCTGCTCGTCCTTCGACGCGCGCGGGTGCTCGACGGCTTTCTGGATGTCCTTGACGGTGATCAGGCCGCGCAACTCGAAGTCGTCGTTGACCACGACGACCCGCTCGAGCCGGTGGCGATTCATCAGGCGCTTGGCTTCCTCGAGCGTGGCGCCTTCGCGGACCGTGACGAGCTTCTCGCGCGGCGTCATCTTCTCGCGCACTTCGGCGTCGAGCTCTTCCTCGAAGCGCAGGTCGCGGTTGGTGATGATGCCGACGACTTTCCGCCCCTCCACCACCGGAAAGCCCGAGATGCCGTGCTGGTGCGTGAGCGCGATGACGTCGGAGATCTTCATCGACGGGGGGATGGTGATCGGATCGCGCAGCACGCCGGACTCGTAGCGCTTGACGCGGGACGCTTCGCGCGCCTGCTCCTTCGGCGTCATGTTCTTGTGGATGATGCCGATGCCGCCTTCCTGGGCCATCGCGATGGCCAGGCGGGCTTCGGTCACGGTATCCATCGCCGCCGAGACAAGCGGGATGTTGATCGTGATGCCGCGGGTAAGTCGGGTGGTGAGGTCGGTGTCGCGGGGGAGGATGGCGGAGTACGCTGGGACGAGGAGGACGTCGTCGAAGGTCAGGGCTCTTTGACTCAAACGCATTGCGTTCCCTTTTTTCCAAAACAAAATTATACAGAAGGGCCCTCGGGTCGAAGGGCCGGCAGGCACGTCGTTTGCCTGCGTCGCGACGAGCACGATCGAGTCGCCGACGGCTGTTGCGTTACGTGCACGTCACCCTCGCGGCGTTGACGCGACGCCGCGACATGACGTACCGTCGCTCGTTGACTCACCGACTCCCATCATGATGGCCGACCGAATCGTTCCGCTCCTCGCTGCCGTGCTCGCGCTGTCGCTGTGGGCGGCACCTGCCGGCGCGCAGTGGATGTGGAAGGACGAGGCCGGCCACACGCTGGCCAGCGATCAACCACCGCCCGCCGGAACGCCGGAATCGCGCATCCTGAAGCAGCCGAAGGCCCGGACGGTGGCGATCGCGCCGACCCCCGCCGCGCCGATCGCGCCGAAGGAAAATGCGCCCAAGTCGCTCGCGGAGCGCGAGCTCGACGCCAGGCAGCGTCAGAAGGAGGTGGCCGACGCGACCCGGAAGGCGGACGACGACGCCAGCAAGTCGAAGGCGCTGCAGGACAACTGCGCGGCGGTGAAGGGCAACCTCGCCGCGCTGCAGGCCGGTGGCCGCGCGGCGCGCTTCAACGAGCGGGGAGAGAAGGTCTATCTGGACGACGCGGACCGCCAGTCGGAGATCGCCAAGTCGCAGGGACAGGTCGCGCAGTACTGCAGGTAGTCGCGCTTCGACGAGGGCGAGCGGGCCGTTCGAGGCCCGTCCCGTCAACCCGTCGTGTGCAGCGGCGATCGCTCAGCCCAAGCCCGTGCCCCGCTTCGCGGCACGTCGGCGGCGCGCCTCCTTCGGATCGACGATCAACGGCCGCAGCACTTCGACGCGGTCGCCGTCGTGCAGCGGCGTCTCCAGCGTGGCCCGACGCCCGAAGATCGCGAACGACCACGGGTCGGGCTCAAGCGACAGCGACTCCAGCACGCCGCTGCGTTCCAGCGCCTCGCGAACCGTGCCGCCCGCTCCGATCTCGACCGTGACGCGGGTCGCCGACGCGGGCGACGCCCGACAGATCTCGATCAGCAGGGCGCCCTCTTCAAGCCGGCCGAGCGGACAGGTCGTCGGCCCGCTTGACGAAGCTGTCAACCATCGTCGTCGCGATCGTGTGGAAGACCGGACCGACCAGCGTCTGCAGCAGGAAATTGCTGAAGTCGTAATTGAGGACCAGCTCGACCTTGCACGCGTCGTCCGCCAGCGGCGTGAAGCGCCAGCTGCCGTCCAGTTGCGAAAAGGGCCCCTTGACCAGTCTCAGGTCGATGCGCTCGTCGGGGTGCTGGTCGTTGACGGTCGTGAAGCTCTGCGACAGGCCGTGGAAGGCGATGTCCACCTCGGCCGTCACCCGCGAGTCGTCGCGGGCGACGACGCGCGAGCCGCCGCACCACGGCAGGAACTGCGGGTAGGCCTCGATGTCCGCGACCAGCGCGAACATCTGTGCGGCGCCGTGTCGAACCAGGACGGACTTCTCGATCGATGCCATGCGAAGCGGGTGGAGGGACCGTTCCTCTAGAATGCGCGGCTGCGCGCGACGGACCGGCGCGAATGCGGATTCTACCGAAGGGATGGCGCGGGACGTCGCAACATGGGCATCGTCGACAACAAGAAGGCGTTCCACGAATATTTCGTGGAGGACCGCTACGAGGCCGGCCTCGTCCTGCAGGGCTGGGAAGCGAAGGCGATCCGCGCGGGCCGCGCCAACATCAAGGAAGCCTACGTGCTGCTGCGCGGCGACGAGGTGTTCCTGTTCGGCGCCCACATCACGCCGCTGCTCAGCACTGGCACGCACATCGTGCCGGACCCCGTGCGCACGCGAAAGCTGCTGCTGCATGCCGAGGAGATCAAGCGCCTGATCGGCAAGGTCGAGCGTGCCGGCTACACGCTGGTCCCGATCAACCTGCACTTCAAGGGTGGCCGCATCAAGCTCGAAGTCGGCCTGGCGAAGGGCAAGAAGCTGCACGACAAGCGGCAGACCGAGAAGGACCGCGACTGGAAACGCGAACAGCAGCGGCTGATGAAGACGCGTTGATCCGACCCTCGCGCGAGCGCACCGGCGGCCGGGACCGATCGACCGTCAGGCCCCTTCGTTCCACGACTTCCGGGTCGTGGCGAAACTCGCGTTGACCGTGTCGCCGGCGACGATCGGTGGATAGTCCGCGACGTCCGTCCCCGCGCCCGGCAGGTCGCGCGGATCGACCACCGTGTGATAGCCCGGATGCACGAACAACGGAATCGAGTAGCGGTCGCGCCCCGACCGGTTGATCACCCGGTGCAGCGCGGCCTGGTAGCGGCCCGCGGACCAGTGCCGCAGCATCTTGCCGACGTTGACGACGACGGCCGCCGGATCCGGCGCGACCGGAATCCAGGTGCCGTCGCGTCCCATCACCTGCAGGCCGCTGTTGCGGTCCTGCAGCAGCAGCGTGACCAGGCTCTCGTCGCGATGCGCGAACACGCCCTCGTCGGCGATGTGCGAGACGATCTCCTGCGGCGGGTAGTGGTTGATGCGCAGGTGCGAGTAGGTCTCCGTGAGAGCGGATTCGAAGAAGTCGGCGCGGGCGCCGAGATGCAGCGCCATCGCGCCCAGCAGGTCGCGCCCCAGCGTGAACAGCGACCAGTACAACGCTTCGAGCGGCTCGCGGAAAGCGGCGAGCGGCGGCCACGGCGTCGCGGAGTGGAATGGCAGCGCGAGCAGCTCCGGGTCGGTCGGCGGATGCGGATGACCGATCGTGTAGCCCTCCTGCGCACTCGGCTTGCCGTCGTGCCGCAGGTTGTCGTACATCGGTTGATAGCCCCGGTTGGAGCGTCGCTCCTGGATGCTCCGC
The DNA here is from genome assembly GCA_903644065.1 of Betaproteobacteria bacterium. Lineage (GTDB taxonomy): Bacteria > Pseudomonadota > Gammaproteobacteria > Burkholderiales > Burkholderiaceae_D > CAHJXF01. The sequence continues at coordinate 5,021 of CAHJXF010000050.1, read as the reverse complement.
TTGTAGTCGTCGGGCAGCTCGAAGAAGCGGCGGCCCGCATCGAAGCCGCCGTCGATCGTGGCCGGCGCGATGCCGTGGCCCACGATCAGCGCGAAGCCGTAGTCTTCCGCCGCGCTCCCGATCGCGTCCACGACGGCGGCCCGGGCCGACGCGGCGCCGTGTGCCAGAGGCGAGATGTCGATCGTGGGAATGCGGTCCTCGACGAGGTCGGCGGCGAAGGTGTGGTGCTCGTGCGTCAACGGGAGGGACATGGCGGTGATCCGTGAAAAGGAACGTGTCTCGGCGCGTTCAGGCGAGGAGCGTCATGCCGCATTGTCGCGCGGCGCCACGATCGAAGGTGACCGTGCGTGTCGCGCCCGCTGTGCGAGCAGACTCCGCGACCAGCGCGTCGGCGAAGACGGCACCCTGCGCCTGCATCGCACGAAGGGCTTTCCATACGGCTGCGGCCTGCTCGACGACGATCTCCTTGGCTCGCAACAGCCCTTCGAAGGCGGCAACCACTTGCTCGCGGTCGAGCGCATAGGCCGATTCGAGCACCCAGCACAACTCCATCGCGGCGACGAGCGGCACGAATCCCGGCGCTGCGGCGGTCAGCGATTCGACGCAGCGCGTGGCGATCGGCGACTGGCGCCGGTCGTCTTGCATGATGTAGCGCACCAGGACGTTGGTATCCAGACCGGTCATGAGCTCTGCCGTTCGCCGCCGGCGCGCCGCGCGATCGCCTCGTTCATGGCCTCGACGGACACCGGGGTGGGCCGCTTGCCGAACATGCGTTTCAGCGCGGTGACCGAGCCCGTCGCGGCGATGAACTCGAAGCGTCCGGGGGAGACCTCGACGAATTCCACCCGGTCGCCGGTGTCGACGCCGAGGGCCGCGCGCACCGCCGCGGGAATCGTGATCTGACCCTTGCTGGTCAACGTTGCCGTCGTCATGTCCATTCCTTACCTGCGTGTAAGGCGACATCATGGCACAGCGCCGCGGATGGATCGCCGCGTTCAGCACGGGCGTTCTACCGCCCCTCGCGAGCGGCACGACGGACGCGCGCTAGCGATCGATGCTCTACGCCCGGCTCTTCACGGTCTGCATCGCCGACGCGATCAGCCCCGCCACGTTCGACAGGTCGGCGGGGATGATCAGCGTGTTGCCGGTTCGCGCCAGCTTCTCGAAGGCCTCGACGTACTGCTGCGCGACCTTGAAGTTGACCGACTCCATGCCGCCCGGTTGCGCGATCGACAGGCCGACCTGGCGGATCGCCGACGCGTTGGCCTCCGCCACCGCGAGGATCGCGGAGGCCTCGCCCTGCGCGCGATTGATGGCGGCCTGCCGCTCGCCTTCCGAGCGCTGGATCTGCGCCTCGCGCTCGCCCGACGCGATGTTGATCTGCTGCTGGCGCGCGCCTTCCGACGTGGCGATCACGGCGCGCTTCTCGCGCTCGGCGGTGATCTGCGCCTGCATCGCGTGCAGGATCTCCTTCGGCGGCGTCAGGTCCTTGATCTCGTAGCGCAGCACCTTCACGCCCCAGTTGGCCGCCGCCTCGTCGAGCGCCGACACCACGTTGGCGTTGATGTGGTCGCGCTCCTCGAACGTCTTGTCGAGCTCCATCTTGCCGATGATGCTGCGCAGCGTGGTCTGCGCCAGCTGCGTGATCGCGACGATGAAGTTCGACGTGCCGTACGACGCGCGCATCGGGTCGGTGACCTGGAAGAACAGGATGCCGTCGACCTGCAGCTGCGTGTTGTCGCGCGTGATACAGATCTGGCTCGGCACGTCGAGCGGAATCTCCTTCAAAACGTGCTTGTAGGCCACGCGGTCGATGAACGGGATGACGATGTTGAGACCCGGCGCCAGCGTCGCGTGGTATTTGCCGAGACGCTCGACGATCCACGCGTGCTGCTGCGGGACGACCTTGATGGTCTGCACCGCGAACACGACGAAGATGATGAACAGGACCAGTGCGACGATGCCGACGCCTTGCATGGATACGCCTTTCGGGGACAGCGGGGAAATCCGCGGCGGTACGACCGGCTCGGTCGGACCGTCGCGGCGTCAGGAGACCGGGGCGACGATCAGCGTGCTGCCGCGGATCGCCTTGATGACCTGCGCGCCGGGCAACGCGACGGCGCCCGGCTCGAGCGCGGCCGCCCAGCGGCAGCCGCGATAGCGGACATCGGCCGTGCCGTCGCGCCAGGCGTTGACCTGCACGACCTCGCCGATGTCGAGGATCACGTCGCGGTTGGTCGACGCGTCCGAGCGCAGCCGCAGCTGTCCCCAGCGCGTGCGCCTGAGGATCATCGTCGCGGCGAAGCCGACCGCCGCGCCGACTACGAGCTGCAGCGGCAGGCCGGCGCCGAGCCAGGCCGAGAAGCCGCCGACCGCGCAACCGATCGCCACCATCAGCAGATAAAAGGTGCCGGTCATCAGTTCGGCGATCAACAGGCCGAAGGCGATCACGCACCACACCGTCACGTCGTTCATCGTGTCATTCCTCGCGTCGTCGTCGCCCGCTCGCCCGCTTCACGCGTCCGCTTCACTCGTATCCACCGCCCGTCCCCACCGCTCGCGGATCGCTTCGCACCGCCGGGGCGAACGTCGATTCTGCGCCGCTTCCGGTTCTTGCTGCAACCTTGACGACGCGCCCGAGCGCGACCGTCACCGGGCGCCGATCTTCGCCAGCTGGTTCCAGGTCGCCATCACGGTGTCGGGGTTGAGCGAGATCGACTCGATGCCCTGCTTCATCAGCCACTCGGCGAAGTCGGGATGGTCGGAAGGGCCCTGCCCGCAGATGCCGACGTACTTGCCTTTCGCAAGACACGTCGCGATGGCCTGCTGCAGCAGCACGGTGACGGCCGGGTCGCGCTCGTCGAAGCCTTCGGCGACCAGCCCCGAATCGCGATCCAGCCCGAGGGTCAGCTGCGTCAGGTCGTTCGAGCCGATCGAGAAGCCGTCGAAGTATTCGAGGAAGCGTTCGGCCAGCACCGCGTTCGACGGCAGCTCGCACATCATCACGATGCGGAGCGCGCTGTCGGGGCCGCCGCCGTTCTCCGCACCACGCTCCAGGCCGTGGGTCGCGAGCAGGTCGATCACCTTGCCGGCTTCCGTCAGCGTGCGCACGAACGGCACCATCAACTCGACGTTGACGAGGCCCATCTCGTCGCGCACCCGCTTCATCGCCGTGCACTCCATCTCGAAGCACTCGGCGAAGTCGGGCGCCAAATAGCGCGCGGCGCCGCGCAGCCCGAGCATCGGATTCTCCTCGTCGGGTTCGTAGCGCGAACCGCCGACCAGCTTCTTGTATTCGTTCGACTTGAAGTCGGACAGCCGCACGATGACCTTCTTCGGCCAGAACGCCGCGGCGATGGTGGCGACCCCCTCGGCGAGCTTGTCGACGTAGAACGCCCGCGGCGAGTCGTGTCCGCGCGCGGCGCTCTCGATGGCACGCTTCAGGTCCGCGTCGACGTCCGGATAGTCGAGGATGGCTTTCGGGTGGATGCCGATGTTGTTGTTGATGATGAACTCGAGCCGCGCGAGCCCCACGCCCTCGTTCGGGATCGCCCGGAAATCGAACGCGAGCTGCGGATTGCCGACGTTCATCATGATCTTGACCGCGATGTCCGGGAGCGCCCCGCGGGTCACTTCGGTGACCTCCATCTCGAGCGCGCCCTCGTAGACGTGGCCCTCGTCCCCCTCGGCGCACGACACGGTGACCATCGCGCCTTCGCTCAGCTTCTCGGACGCGTCGCCGCAACCGACCACCGCCGGCACGCCGAGCTCGCGCGCGATGATCGCCGCGTGACAGGTCCGGCCGCCGCGGTTGGTGACGATCGCCGACGCGCGCTTCATCACCGGCTCCCAGTTCGGGTCGGTCATGTCGGCGACCAGGACGTCGCCCGGCTGCACCTTGTCCATCTCGGACGGGTCGTTGACGATGCGCACCGGGCCCGCCCCGATCTTCTGGCCGATCGCCCGGCCCTGGGTCAGGACCCTCGACGTGCCCTTCAGCCTGAACTTCTGCTCGGAGGTGCCGGCCTTCATCTGCGACCGCACGGTCTCCGGACGCGCCTGCAGGATGTAGAGCTTGCCGTCGTTGCCGTCCTTGCCCCACTCGATGTCCATCGCGCGACCGTAGTGCCGCTCGATGGTGACGGCATAGGTCGCCAGCTCGAGCACATCGTCGTCGGTCAGCGAGTAGCGGTTGCGCTCGTCGACCGGGACGTCGACGGTCTGCACGCGTTCGGCCGAGCCGGCCGGGGCGAACTCCATGCGGATCGCCTTGGAGCCGATCTGGCGACGGATCACCGCGCGCTTGCCGGCGGCCAGCATCGGCTTGTGCACGTAGAACTCGTCGGGGTTGACGGCGCCCTGCACCACCGTCTCGCCGAGCCCGTAGCTGGACGTGATGAAGACCACGTCCTCGAAGCCCGACTCGGTGTCGATCGTGAACATCACGCCCGCCGCACCCAGGTCGCTGCGCACCATGCGCTGCACGCCGGCCGACAGCGCCACCTCGGTCTCCGCATAGCCCTTGTGCACGCGATACGAGATCGCGCGGTCGTTGTACAGCGACGCGAAGACCTCCTTGATGGCGACCAGCACGTCGTCGATGCCGACGACGTTGAGGAAGGTTTCCTGCTGGCCCGCGAACGACGCGTCGGGCAGGTCCTCGGCGGTGGCCGACGAACGCACCGCGAACGACGCGACGCGGTCGTCGCCGCCGGCCAGGCGCGCGAACGACGCACGCACGTCGGCCTCGAAGGCCGGCGTCAGCGGCGTCTCGACCATCCACGCGCGGATTTCCTTGCCCGCGACGGAGAGCGCCCGCACGTCGTCGGCGTCGAGCGTGGCGAGACGGCGGGCGATGCGCTCCTTCAGGCCGCTCTGGGCGAGGAATTCACGATAGGCCGAAGCGGTGGTCGCGAAGCCGTCGGGCACGCGCACCCCCGCGTTCGCGAGTTGGCTGATCATTTCGCCGAGCGACGAGTTCTTGCCGCCGACCGAATCGACATCGCTGGACCGCAGCCGGG
>CAHJXF010000049.1 GCA_903644065.1 Betaproteobacteria bacterium | reverse complement strand
GCCCCGCACCGTCGGCGACGTCGGCGACGTCGGCGACGATCGCCTTCACCGAGTCCCGGTCCGCCCCGGAACTCGGCGTCGCGGCGCCGTCGCGCATCTCGCTCACGCGCCGCACCCCATGCCGCCCGACACGCCGAGCGTCTCGCCGGTGATGTAGCCCGCATCGGCCGATGCCAGAAAAGCGACGGCCGCGGCGACTTCGTCGGGGGTGCCGAGACGCCCCGCGAGCGTCGCGCCGGTCATCGCCGCCATCAGCCGCTCGCCGCCTGCGGCGACCGCCCGCCGCAACATCGGCGTATCGATCGGTCCGGGCGCGACGGCGTTGACGGTGATGCCCTTGCGGGCGTTCTCGCGGGCGATCGACCGCGTGAAAGCCAGCACGCCGCCCTTGGCCGCCGCATACACCGCAGCGCCGTGCGAACCCAGCCGCCCCGCCTCGGAAGCGATGTTCACGATGCGTCCGTAGCCCGCCTCGCGCATCGCGGGCAGCACCGCATGGGTGGTGGCGAGCACCGCGACCAAGTTGACCTGCAGCAGCCGATGCCAGTCGTCGGGGTCGGTCTGTACGAACAGCGCGTGCTGGTCGACCCCGGCGCTGTTGACGAGGATGTCGAACGGCCCGTGACGCTCCACGGCCGCGCGCACCCGGGCGACGTCGCCCACGTCGAGCGTCAGGTGGACGGCATCGATCCGCGCGGCGATGCCGGCGCCCGCGACTTCGTCGAGATCGGCGAGGAAGACGCGGACCCCATCGGTCGCCAGGCGCTCGCAGACGGCCGCGCCGATGCCGCTGGCCCCTCCGGTCACGAAGGCTCTCCGCGTCGGCGAGCGGACGGTCGTCGGGTCCACGGCGGCCGCGGCGTCAGCGACCCACGAAGCGCGGCGCCCGCTTCTCGACGACGGCGGTCAGGCCCTCCTGCGCATCCTCCAGGCCGCACAGCCACGCCTGCGTGCCGTTCTCTTCGGGCATGGCCGCCTCGGCACCGCGACCGAGTCCGCTCCACAGCAGCCGCTTGGTGGCCGCGAGCGCGGCCGGGGCGCCAGCGGCGAGCTGGCAACAAAGACGCCATGCCTCGTCGACGATCTGCGCGTCGTCGACGACCTTGGTCACCAGTCCGATCCGCAGCGCCTCGACGGCGTCGATGACCGGATTGAAGAGCAGGATCTCCGCCGCCTTCCGCAGGCCGACCAGGTGCGTGAGCGTGACCGACACGCCGGCATCCGGCACCATCGCGACGCGGGTGGCGCCCGCGAGGAAACGCGTCGACGTGCCCGCCACCACGACGTCGGACGAGCAGACGATGCCCATGCCGCCGCCGCCGGCCGCGAACCCCTGGACCGCCGCGATCACCGGCGCGTGCAGGCGCATCAGCAAGGTCGCCACGTTCTGCAGATGGATGGTCGCGACCCGGATGTACGCCGGCAGCTGATCGCCTTGCGCGAGGAACGCGTGCACGTCCCCGCCCGCGCAGAAGTTCTTGCCCTCGCCGGTGACGAGCACGACCCGCACGCGCGCGTCGCCATGGACCTGCATCAGGACCGCCTCGAGTCCGGCGAGCATCTCCAGGCTGAGTCCGTTCGCGGACTCTCCGCGGTTCATCGCGACGTGCGCCACGCCGTTGCCGTGGCGTGTCAGGCGGACGACGCCGTCCGCGACGAGCGTCACCGCGCCGGGGTCGGCGGACATGGCCGGCGGCAACGTCAACGTGGCCATGCAGGTCTCCTGCTGTTGTCGGGCGCAATCTGCCGGGGGAGGACGGCGACCGGGTTGCGAATCTCGTCCCAACTGCGATAATAGACCGACGGGACGGTCTATACAAGAGTGGATCGGCCTGCGACCAACGAACCGGCGCTCGACCAACATGCCCCTCGTGACCTACATCGAAGCCGACGGCACGACCCGTGCCGTCGACGGCACGCCGCACCGCACCCTGATGCAACTGGCGGTCGACAACGCGGTGCCGGGCATCCTGGGCGAATGCGGCGGAGCGTGCAGCTGCGCCACCTGCCACGGGTTCATCGACGAAGCCTGGCTCGAGCGACTACCGGCCATGTCGGCGACGGAGAGCTTCATGCTGGACGCGGTGCCAGACCGTCGGCCGAACAGTCGCCTGTGCTGTCAGATCAGGATGACCGAAGCCCTCGACGGGATCGTCGTCCGGTTGCCGAGCGAGCAGTACTGAAGCGCTGCGGGAGCGGCGACGGTGATCGACGAGCAGCCGCGGCGGGCGACCTGCGTCGCTAGCCGATCGCCCTGATCCAGCGCATCAGCCGTTCGAAACCCACGCCGTACGGCGGCTGCGTCATCCCGGTGCCGGTCCAGCGCGATTGATGGAACACCGGCTTGTCGTGGCTGAAGGTGCGAAAGCCGTGCTCGCCGTGATACCGGCCGTGGCCGCTCGCCCCCACGCCGCCGAACGGCAGCATCTCGTGGGCGACGTGGAACAGGCAATCGTTGATCGTGACGCCGCCGGACACGGTGCGCGCCAGCACCGCATCGCGATCGGCCCGATCGCGGCCGAACCAGTACAGCGCGAGCGGGCGTTCGCGCGCATTGACGTAGTCGATCGCCTCGTCGATGCGGCGGTAGACCACGATCGGCAGCAACGGTCCGAAGATCTCTTCCCGCTGGATCGCCATCGCGTCGTGGACGTCGAACAGCGCGAACGGCGGCAGCTTGCGGTTCAGCGTTTCGGTCTCGTCGTGCAACGGCATCACCCGGGCCCCGCGACCGCGCGCGTCGTCGAGCAGGTCCTCGAGTCGCGCGACATGGCGCGCGTCGATCAGGCTCGCGTAGTCGGGGTTGTCGGCGATCGTGGGATAGAGCGTCCGGGTCGCTCGCCCGAGCGCGGCGCCGAGCCGATCGAGCAGGCGCTCGTGCACCAGCAGGTAGTCGGGCGCGATGCACGTCTGCCCGCTGTTGAAGAGCTTGGCGGCCATGATGCGCGGCGCCGCTTCGTCGAGATCGCAGTCCGCGTTGAGGATGGCCGGCGACTTGCCGCCGAGCTCGAGCGTGACGGGCGTGAGGTTGGCCGCGGCCGCGCGGGCGACCTCCCGGCCCACCGCGGTCGAGCCGGTGAACAGCAGATGGTCGAAGGGCAACGCCACGAAGTCGCGGGCGACGTCGGCGTCGCCGGTCGTCACCGTCAACTCGTCGGCGTCGAAGCGTTCCGCCACGGCGCGGGCGAGCAGCGCCGAGAAGCGCGGCGTGCGCTCGGACGGCTTGATCATCACGCGGTTGCCCGCGGCGAGCGCGGACACGGCCGGACCCATCGTCAACTGGTACGGATAGTTCCACGGACCCACGATGCCGACGACGCCGAGCGGCTGCGAACGCACGCTGCTCGTCGCGGGCAGGTACGCGAGCGGCGTGGCGATCCGCCGAGCCTTCATCCAGCCGGCCAGGTTCCGTCGCGCCAGCGCGATCGCCGAACGCACCACCATGCCGTCGGCCAGTCGGGTGACCTGGATCGGGCGGTGACCGAAGTCGAGCGCGATGGCCTGCGCCATCTCGTCCTCGATCGCGTCGGTCAGGGCCGCCAGCCGCGCCAGGCGGTCGAGCCGGATCGCGCGCGCGGGCATCGGGTCGGACGCGTACGCTGTGCGCTGCCGGTCGAAGCGCGACCGTAGCGGCGACGCAGCGTGGTCCGCTCGATCGAGCCGCGCGCTCATCGCGCCCCCGGCTGCGGTGGCGCGACGTAGTGGCGACCGCGCCACGTGCTCGGGCGGCCGAGGCGGTGGCCGAGCAGTGCCGCCCACTGGTTGACCAGCATCAGCGACGCTCCCAGCGGATGCAGCACGGCGCCGACCCGCGAGAGCCCCAGTCGCACGCAGAGCAACGATCGCAGCGACAGGTTGGCCACCACGCCGCATGCGGCCGGCACCCACAGGTCGGACCGCCGCGTCGCGAGACCCGCCACCAACAGCAGCCACGGCGCCACGTGGCCGGCCCCGATCAGGACGGTCCACACCGGCAGGGCCAGCGCGGTCGTCATGCCTTCGCCGGGATTCTTCGCGAAGCCGCGCCACACCGCGCCGAAACGGTCGTACATGCGGCACGACGCGAGCGTGCTGCCGTCGAACACGTCGGTGCGCCAGCCACCGATGCGGAACGTGCGCGGCAGGCTGGTGCCGTCGTGACGCGAAGACGGCGTGGCCGCATGGCCGCCCACCGCGCGGTACGCGGCGCGGCGCGCCACGATCCATTGCCCGCAGGCCGCGGCATAGGACGGCACGCTGGTGCGTCGCATGCGCGCCATCGGCAGGTAGCCGAGCAACAGCACGTGGATCCACGGGATGACCAGCTTCTCGGCCAGTCCCACCGTGATCTCGCGCGGAAAGCCGCTGACCATGCCGAGTCGCGGCTCGGCGAGGAGGCGGGCCGCGGCCCGTGCCGCCGCGTCGGGCTGCAGGCGCACGTCGACGTCGACGAACATCAGCACGTCGTGACGCGCCGCTTCGCTCATCAGGTGACAGGCGCGCTGCTTGCCGGCCCACCCGGGCGGCAGCGGCGGCGGACGCAGCAGGCGCAGGCGGGGGTCCTCGGCGGCGATGCGCGCGACGATCGCTCCGGTGTCGTCGTTCGAGTCGTCGTCGAGCACGATTACCTCGATGGCCACCCCGCGACTGGCGAGCGCGGCGCGGACCGCCCGCTCGATGTCGGCCGCTTCGTTGCGGGCCGGCAGGAGGATCGATACGCCGGTCGCTGCCGGCGGCGCGTCGACGGGCCGCGTGAAACCCGGCAGGTTGCGCCACGCCATCAGCAGCGGCAGCGCCGCGAGGGCGGTGGCGAGCCACGCGAACACGACCACGTCAGCGCTCGTCGCGACGCGGTACAGCCGGAAACGCATGCGCCGCGTCGAAGCGCTCGCCGCGACTCCAGGCCTTCAGCCGGCGACCAAGGTCGTAGAAGCCGCCCACACCCACTCGTCCTTCGAGCAGCGTGTCGAAGCGTGCCGGATCGCGAGCGATGGCGTCGTCCGCAAGCCGGTCCATCGCGGCGGCGAGTCGGCCGCCGAGCGCTTCGCCGACGTCGTCCAGCGAGCCGGCCACGTCCGTACCCACGACCAGCGGTTCGCCGAAGCGGGCCAGCGCCTCGGGTGTCCGTTCGCTCCAGAACGGATATTCCACCGCGAGCGGCAGGACGGTCACGCGCGGCACGCCCGACAGCAGGCCGACCAGGCCGGGTTGCAGGCGCACCGGCCGCACCCGCGCATCGACGAAGCGTCCTTCGGGCGTGATGCAGAACAACGTGTCGCGCTCGGCGAGCAACCGACGACCGACGCGCAGGAAGGTCGCGGCGCCGGAAAACGAATCGGCCTGCACGCCGAAGAAGCCGAGCCGGCGCATGAAGCCGTAGCGTTTCAGCGCATCGGCGTCGATCGGCCCGAACGCGCGTCGACGCGGAAACAGGCGATCGACCAGCACCGGCACCAGCGCCCCCTCCCACCACGACGGATGGTTGAAGTAGACGATCAGCGGCCACTCGTTCGAGATCGCCGGCAACCCGGGACGGGCGATACGGACCGCATGGAACGACCGCCGCAGCTGGCGTTCGAGGATGTAGCGGAAAAAGCGCAGCCAGGTCTCGGACCGCAGCGCCACGGGATCGGTGACCGGGGTCGCGTCGTCAGGCCGCGGCGGACGCATGATCCTGGTCGAGCGCATCGGCTGCGATCCAGCCCGACATGAGCACCATCGGCATGCCCGGCCCGGGATGCGCTGCGCCGCCCGCGAGATACAAACCCGGCAGGTCGCGACGTCGATTGCCCGGCTTGAACGCGCCGGTGAAACGGCCGTGACTGGCCAGACCGTAGATGGCACCGTTGAGCACGTGATAACGATCGTGGATGTCCTGGGGAGTCAGATGATGCTCCACCCGGATGCGATCCTCCAGATCCGTCAGGCCGGCGGTGCGCGCGAGCTTGTCGAAGATCACCTTGCGATAGGCCGGGAACATCGTCTTCCAGTCGTGATGCGGCCGCAGATACGGTGCATGGACCAGGACGTACAAGGCTTCGCCGCCTTCCGGCGCCACGCCCGGCTCGCTGCGCGCGGTGGCCGCCAGGTAGCAGGTCGGATCGGGAGCGGGCTCGCCGCGGCGATAGATGAAGTCGAACTCCTCGTGCGCGTCGCGCGAAAACACGAAGTCGTGATGCGCGAGATGCTCATAGGCCCGGTCGAGCCCGAGGTACAGCACCACGCCCGAGCACGCGGGCTCGAGCGGATGGGACTTGGCGAGCCGTCTTCGATGCTCGGGGGCGAGCAGCTCGCCGTAGGTGCGCGCCGCGTCCATGTTCGAGACCACCGCCTTCACCGGCACCCGCTCGCCGGCCGCCGTGACCACGGCGCTGACGCGGCCGTTGGTGCTGTCGATGCGGGCGACCGGCGTCGACGTGCGCATCTCGACCCCGAGTTCGGTCGCGACCCGGGCCAGCGCCTGCGGCACGGCGCCGGTACCGCCCATCGGATACCAGACGCCGTCGTGGGTCTGCATGTGCGCGATGCTGGCCAGGACGGCCGGCGAGCGGAACGGATCCGAGCCGACGTATTGCGCGAAGTGATCGATCATCTGCGACAGGCGCGGGTCGTCGACATGGCTGCGCACCACGTTGCCGTAGCTGCGCCCCATGCGCAGCGCCTTCAAGTCCGACAGCGTCGACCACGTCATGTTGCTGCGCAGGTCGAACGTGTCGCGCACCCCCTCCACGCTCTTCCAGAAGAAGAAGCGCTCGGAGATGCCGTGCAGCCGCTGGGACACGTCGATGTAGTCGCGATACCCCGCCGCCTTGCCGGGCGCGAAGGCCTCGATGTTGTCGCTCATCGCGTCGATGTCCGACACCAGGTCGATCACCGAGCCGTCGTCGAAGAAGCAGCGCCACTGCGGGTCGAGCGCCACCAGTTCGAGTTCGCGATGCAGGTCGCGACCCGCTTCCGCGAAGACGCGTTCGAGCACGCGCGGCAACGTCAGGATGGTGGGACCCATGTCGAAGCGGAAACCGTCGCGCTCGAACACCGCGGCCTTGCCGCCAAGCCACTCGTTGGCCTCGAACAGAACGACGCGGTGACCGCGCCCTGCGAGCGTCACCGCGGCGGAGAGCCCGGCGAGGCCGCCGCCGACGATGCCGACCGGAAGATCGTCGCGCTTCATGTCAGCTGGCCACCGGCTGGTTCTCGCCGGAGAAGTCGAGCGAATGCCGGTCCTCGGCGGCTCGCAACCCGAGATCCTCGGCCATCAGCCGCGCGGTGATGCGCGCGCCCTCGAAGATCACGGGCAGGCCGCTGCCCGGATGCGTGCCGCCGCCGACGAGATACAACCGGTCGAGTTCCTCGAAACGGTTCTGGGGCCGCCAGCACAGCATCTGGTCGAGGCTGTGCGACAGGTTGAAGGTCGCGCCGCGGAACACCGACAGGTCGGCTTCCCAGTCGGCCGGCGTGACGATCTGTTCGCGGCGGATGCGCGACTCCAGGTTCTTCACGCCCAGCGCCTCGAGGCGCTTGATCACCAGCGCGCGATAGCGGGCGCGCTCCGTCGACCAGTCGATGCCGCCCTTGAGGTTGCCGACCGGGACCAGCACGTACAGCGCGCTGTGCCCCGGGGGCGCGAGCGTGGGGTCGGTGAGCGACGCGTTCTGCACGTAGAGGGAGGGCGCTTCGGGAAGCGAGGTGCCCCACTCGATCTCGTTGAAGTTCGCGGTGAAGTCCTCGGCCAGCAGCACGGTGTGATGCTGCAGGTCGAGCTTGCCCTCGATGCCGAGGTACAGCATGAACGTCGAGCACGAATACTTTTTCTTCTCGATCTTCCGATCGCTCCAGCGCGAGCGCAGCCGGTCGGGCACGAGGTGCTGCATCGCATGCGCGAAGTCGGCGTTGAGCAGCACCGCGTCGCTCTTTCGCACGCCCGCCGCGGTCCGCACGCCGACCGCCTTCCGCCCTTCGAACACGATCTCCTCGATCGGCGTCTCGAGCTCGAAGCGCACGCCCATGCGACGTGCGAGCCGGCCCATCGTCTCCATCACGGTGTTGCAGCCGCCGAGCGGATGCCAGACGCCGTGCTCGTGCTCGAGGAACGACAGGATGCTGAACAGGCTGGGACAACGGTACGGCGACATGCCGAGATACTTGCTCTGGAACGAGAAGGCGAGTCGCAGCCGCGGATCCTGGAAATAGCGGCGCAATTCCCGGTCGAGGCTCGACCAGGGCCGCAGGTGGGCCAGCGCCTTCAGAACCTGCGGCGCCATGAAGTCGGTGAAGCCGCGGAACGGGCGTGCCAGCACGGGTCCGAAAGCCTCGAGCTTGGCGCGGTTCTCCTGCATGAAGGCGGCCAGCCCCCCCGCGTCGTGCGGACTGAAGCGCGACACCTCCGCGGCCAGGCGCTGCGGGTCGGCCCAGATCTTCAGGGTCTCGCCGGCGTCGGCCCCGCCCATGAAGACGAGTTCGTACAACGGATCGATCTTGACCATCTCGACTTCGCGATCGAAGTCGTAACCGCAATGCGCGAAGATCTCGCGAATGATCTGCGGATAGAGGAAGAAGGTCGGGCCGGTGTCGAAGCGATAGTCGCCGAGCTCGAGGCGACGCGAACGCCCGCCGAGCCGCTCGCTGCGTTCGAAGAGCGTGACGGCGGCGCCCGAAGCGGCGAGCAGCATCGCCGCGGACAAACCGCCGGGACCCCCGCCGACGATGGAGACCGAGGCTTTCATGCGCTCCTCCCGTCCAGTGTCGCGAACGCGCCGTACGGCGACTCACAGGCGCCGGCGTTCATCGGATCGTCCGAAAAGGGTGTGCAGCGTCGAGCGCGCGATCCGATCGATCCTTCTTCGCCGTCGGCGAACGCTTGTCGAGGAGATGAGCAGCAATGAGCAAAAGTATCCAGCGCCAAATCATGGAAGTCCGTGGTGATTAATCTCCCGCATCAGCAGGCGACGTGCCCGACCCGGGTCGCGGCGAGCGCAACCCTTCGAATCGATTGGTCGGCAAGCAATGCGCCTACGCCGACCGACCCGTTGCACGAACGCCACTCATGTTCTCGACGTCTGCGTCGATGACGACCTTTCGATACCGTCTTTCGCTATTCCCCGACCGATGACCGCCTCCTCGCGCCACGCCGTGCTGAAAGCAGCGACCGCCGATGCGCACCGGCGCCTGGACGACCTGATGTCCTCGCACGACCTCGGCCATGCCGCTTCCTACGAGGCGTTCCTGTCCATCCACCACGGCGCCCTGTCCATCCTCGTGCTCCACTGCGGCGCGCATGATCGACCCGAGTTCGAGGATCTGCTCGCGTGCTTGCGCGCGGACCTGGGGACGATGCCCGCCACGCGGTCGGCCGACGTCGTACGGTCGAAGCCGCCCGGCCCGGCCGAGTCCCTGGGCGTGGCGTACGTCCTGCGCGGTTCGCGGCTGGGCGCGGCGTTCCTGCGCAAGCGAGTGGGAACCGGTCTGCCGGCACGCTACCTGAACCAGCCGAGCAGCGAGTCCTGGCCGGCCTTTCTGGAACGACTGGAAGCGCAGACGTCGGCGGCCGATAACGACGACATCGAAGCGATCGTCTCGGCCGCGCGGCACGCCTTCGACGTCTTTCTGGCCGCGGCGAGACGACACGACGTCCCGCTCGCGAGCGGCTCTTCGCGGCCGGGCCTGCTGGCGACGACCGATCGAACGCCCGGTGTCCACGGCGCAGGCGGGCCCGGGATGAACCGACCGCCGGACCGCACGCCGGCCACGCGTTCGACCCGGTTCGCCGACGCGTCGCCGCACCACCCGTCACCCATCCACTTCGCCGGTCGATGATCGACCGGACTCGCCCACGCAGCCGCCTCCCCATGAACATCCGATGAGCGTCACCACGCACCTCCACTTCGATCAGAAAGGTCTTCTCGACATCGTCGACGCCATGGACGACGGCGAAATCGACGACCTCGATTTCGGCGTGATCGGCTTCGACGCGGAGACCGCGGTCCGCCGCTACAACAGCTTCGAGGCCACGATGGCCGGCCTCGCGCCGGCGCGCGTCGTCGGCTCGGCGCTGTTCACCGTCGTCGCCCCGTGCATGAACAACTTCATGGTCGCCCACCGCTTCGAGGAGGCGGCCGCGGCCGACGGCGCCCTCGACGCGACGATCGACTACCTGTTCACGCTGCGCATGCGCCCGGTCAAGGTGGTCCTGCGACTGCTCGCCGAACCCGGCCGGTCGCTGCGCTACATCCTGGTCAACCGGCGCGTTTGATGCTGGCCTCCATTCCCGATGTGACGCGGGAGCACGAAGCGCTGATCCAGTTCCTCTACCTGGCACCGGTCGGGCTGGTGCAGGCATCGCTCGACGGCGACATCGAGATGATCAATCCGATCTCGGCCCAGTTGCTGATGCCGCTGTCCAAGAATGCCGACCTGACCAACCTGTTCGATGCGCTGGCATCCGTGGCGCCGGACCTGCGCGAACGCGTGTCCGATTACGACAAGCCCCACGGCATGGTGTGCGATGCCGTGCGGCTGGTGATCGGAGCGCAGGGAGGTGGCCGGGTCGGTCCGCAGATGCTGTCGCTGACGATCCTCAAGCTCGACGCGCTGCGGATGATGGTGGTGCTCAACGACATCACGCAGCAGGTCGCCCGCGAACGCCTGCTGCGGCAGAACGAGGCGTGGCTGCATGCGGTGCTGACCGGCATCACGGACTACGCGCTGATCCGACTGGACGCGTCGGGCCGGGTCGACGGATGGAACCCCAGCATCGGGCGCGTCACCGGCTTCACCGCCCAGGAAGTGCTGGGGCAGCCGTTCTCGATCTTCTATCCGGCGTGCGGCGGCGTCGCGACGGACCGGCTGTTCGAACGGCTGCGCGAGGCCGACGAAAGCGGCTGGAGCCTCGACGATGGATGGCGCATGCGCTCGGACGGCAGTCGCTTCTGGGGCAGCGCCCTGATCTCGCCGCTTCGCGAACGCGGCTTCGAGGCGCCGGCCACGTTCCCGCCGCATCGGGCGGGCGACGAGCCGGCCTATTGCCTGGTCATCCGGGACATCACCGACAAGCGGGAGGAAGTCGACCGGCAGCGTCGCGCGACGGCCTGCGACCACCTGACCGGCATCGCCAACCGCCGCGCCTTCTTCGAAGCGGCCGAAGTCGAGATGGCGCGAGGAAGCGCGACGCCGCGCCACCTGTCGCTGGTGGTCTTCGACGTGGACGACCTTGACGCCCTCGTCGATCGTCACGGCCGACCGGCCGCCGACACCGTGCTGCAGCACCTGGCGGCGCTGCTGACCGCGACCTTCCGCGAATTCGACGTGGTCGCCCGTCTCGGCAGCGGTCAGTTCGCCGTCCTCCTGCCGTCGACCGACCTGGCGGATGCGAAGACGATCGCCGAACGCCTGCGACAGACCGTCTTCGGCAAGCGGATCCGGCTCGCCGGTCCGGCCATCCATCACACGGTCAGCGGCGGCATCGCGACGGTCGACGACGACGACGCGGTCGACCTGACCACGTTGCTCGAACGAGCCGGCGGGGCGCTCGCCAGCGCCCGTGCGCAGGGCAGCAACCGCATCGAATGCTGGTCGTCGAGCGACCTGGACGCACTGGCCTGACAGGATGTGCCCGGTGATCCAGGAATCGACCGACGCCTACGCCGCCGCGGCGCTCCGCTGCGCGCAGGAACCCATCCACATCCCGGGCGCGGTCCAGCCGCACGGTGCGTTGCTGGCGCTCGACGAGCGCGTCGGCCGCATCACCCACGCGAGTGCCAACCTGATGCAGGTGCTCGGCCGCGAGGCGGCGCAGGTGCTCGGCCTGCCGCTCGACCGGGTGCTCGATCCGGCGACCTGCGCCGCGCTGCTGCCGGAGGGGCGGCTCGACGAGACGGTCGATCGCGCCGCGGCCACGCAGACCGAACAGGCTTTCCAGCGTCGGCACCATATCAACGCCTCCTTGCGCCGGTCCTCCCATCCGCTTTCCGGCGCCATCTCACCTGTCGTCTGGCGGGTAGGCGCTTGCCGGACGCGCGATACAGTGGATGGCGAGAGGATGGGTCATGGCCAGCATTCCGATTGCCGATGCGCCCGACGCCGACGTGATGCTCGACGAGTCCAGGCTGTCGAACGAGCTCCGCACGGGCGTGCGCCCCGGGCTGGCGGCGATGCTGGATGCGCTGGCGGCGGAGCGCGGCCTGTCCGTGGAGGGCCGCGCGAACGCGCTCGGCCTGTTCCGCGACAATCTGCGTCGGCTCGCCGCCATCGACGCGGATCGCCGGCGCCATCCCGAGATCGCCGACGTGGCGATCGAGCGGCCGGTGTTCATCCTCGGCCTGCCACGCTGCGGGACGAGCCTGCTGCACGCGCTGATCGGCGCGGATCCGGGCGTGCGCACGCCGATGTCGTGGGAGGTGGCGCAGCCCTCGCCACCTCCCGAAGCCGCGACTTATGCCGGCGATCCACGCGCGCAGGCATTCGATGACTATGTCGCCGCCACGTTCACCGGCAAATGGGCCGACATGCTGAAGGCGCATCCGATCGGCGCATGGATCCCGCAGGAGGATGGGATGATCCTGGAGACGTCGTTCCGCAGCCTCAACCCGCTGACGATGTTCCGTCTGCCCGAATATTACCCCTGGTATCTGGCGGCCGATGCCACCTTTGCGTATCGCGTCCACAAGATGTTTCTCCAGCAGCTCGGCTGGCGCAACCCGCGCCAGCGCTGGGTGCTGAAGGTGCAGGAACATGCCTACCATCTGCCCGAACTCCGCGCCGTCTATCCCGACGCGCTGTTCGTGCAGCCGCACCGCGATCCGGTAACGGTGATGGCGTCGATCTGCCGCTTGATCGAGGTGCTGCGATCGACCGCGTTCGCCGAGCAGGACCGCGCGGCGCTCGGCGAGGAACTGCTGCACCTGTGGCACGACGGGCAGGCGCGGATGATGGCGTACCGCGCCGCGCATCCGGACCTGCCGATCCACGATCTGCGCTATCGCGATCTGGCGGCCGATCCGGTGGCGGCCGTGCGCGGGGTCTACGACTTCGCGGGCATGGCCTTTACGGCGGCGAGCGACGTCGGCGTGCGCGGCTGGCTGGCCGACAATCCGGCCGGCAAGCATGGCCGTCACGTCTATGCGCTGGCCGATTACGGACTGACGGAAGACCGCGTGCGCGAGGTCTATGCCGACTATATCGCCGCCTATCGGGCCTATCTGTGATGACGCTGCCGGGCTGGCGCGATCATCTCGCCACGCTGGCCGGCGCGGAGGAGCTGCTCGATCTGTTGCAGCGCCCGGACGATCCCGCGCTGGAGCAGGAGGTGCTGCGGCTGTTCTTCCTCGCGCTCTCGGGCGGGTTCCTGACCGCCTTCGCCGATCCCGATCTGCCTGATTTCGTGCCGGCGGTGAACATCCTGCTCAACGGCAGCATGACCAATCCCGACTTCGTGTACGGCACGGCGAGCGTGGACGGCGAAGGCGCCTATCGCATCACCGGCGAACGCGGCGATGCGCTGTTCGTGATGTTCGATATCGTCGCGGGGGGGCTCGGCGTTATGGACCGGCTGGGGCCGTCGCTAGGCACGATCGACGTTGATACGCTCGCGATCGACGCGGACGGTGGCTTCGAGCTGCTGCTCAGCGCTCAGAAGCCGGCGGACCATGCCGGCGACTGGCGGCCGCTCGATCCCCGCGCGCGCACGATCACGCTGCGGCAGGCGGCCTATGACTGGGGGGCGGGCCGCGATGCTCGCGTGGCGATCGAGCGGGTCGATCGGCCGCTCGCTCCGCGTCGGCGGACGGCCGAGGAGATCGCGGAACGGCTCGCCGCGCTCAGCGCCTATCCGCGCCGCTACGCCGGGCTGTGGCTCGGCGTCGTGCGCGACTGGGCGGAGAAGGACCTGTGGAACCGCTTCGAGCATGACGATTGGGCCGGACGCGGCGGCGTGACGGGACAGCATTACTATCAGGGTCTGTTCCGGCTGGAGGCCGGGCACGCGCTGGTGCTGGAGACGGCGCTCCCGCCACGGGTTCGGTACTGGAACGTGCAGTTGGGCGATCTCGTGTGGAACACGATCGACTGGATGAACCGGCAATCGAGCCTGAACGGCGGGCAGGCGCGGATCGATGCGGACGGACGGTTCCGGGCGGTGATTGCCGCCGACGATCCCGGCGTCCCGAACTGGCTAGATCCCGGCGGGCATGACGCGGGCGCGATCATGCTGCGCTGGACCGAGGCGAGCGACGGCCCCGCGCCGACCCTGACGCCGGTGCCGCTCGACCGGCTGCGCGACCATCTGCCCGGCGATACGCCAGTGGTGACGCCGGCGGAGCGGGACATGCGGTTGCGCACCCGGCGGACCGGCGCACAGCTGCGGCGGCGCTGGTAGGAGACGGAACGACATGGCGGATATCGTGCGCGTCGGCATCATCGGGGCGAACCTCCAGGGGAGCTGGGGCGTCGGCGCGCACCTGCCGGCGCTGGCGCAACTGGATCGTGTGCGGGCGATTGCCGTGGCCACCACGCGGGATGAGACGGCGCGCGCCACCGCCGACGCGTTCGGCATGCCGCACGCGTTCGGCGATCCGCTTGCGCTGATCGCGCATCCCGAGGTGGACGCGGTGGCGATCTGCGTGCGCGTGCCGGCGCATCGCGAACTGGCGCTGGCCGCGATCGCGGCGGGCAAGCACGTCTATTGCGAATGGCCGCTCGCGCGCGACACCGCAGAGGCGCGCGAAGTGCTGACGGCGGCGCAATCGGCGGGGATCGTCCACATGGTCGGTCTGCAATCGCGCAGCGCGCCCATGCTGGCGTATGCGAAGGCGCTGATCGCGGATGGCGCGATCGGCACACCGCGCAGCGCCGCGCTCACCCATTCGAGCGACTGGATCTCGGCCGTCTATCCCGGCACCGAGTATCTGCAGGACCGGACGAGCGGCGCGCACTTCCTCAGTATTCCGGGCGGTCACAGCGTGGATGCGCTGACCTGGCTGCTGGGCAGCGGCTTCGCGCGGCTGGACGCCGTGGTGGAGACGACCCTGCGCGACCTGACCGCGATGGCGACGGGCGCGCCGCTGACCCGCACCTCGGCCGATCAGGTGCTGGTGGCGGGCGTGCTGGAGAGCGGCGTCGTCGCGTCCGTGCGACTGTCCGGCGCGTCCTCGCCGGGCACGGGCGTGCGGCTGGAGGTGAGCGGCGATACGGGCGATCTGGTGATCCAGGCGGCACCCGGCGCGCGCGGCATCCAGATGTCCGACCTGAGCCTCTATCTCACGTCGGGGATGGGCGAGCTGGCGCCGGTGACGGTGCCCGCCGACGCGTATCGCACGCCGGACGGGCTGCGCGCCAATCCGCCGATGAACGTCGGCGAGGCATGGCTGCGCTTCGCGGACGCCGTGGCGGGCGGCACCCCGGCGACCCCGAACTTCGCCGACGCGGTGGCGCTGCACGAATTGCTCGACCGGATCGAGGCGGTAGCGCGGCGGTGAGCGGCATGCGCATCCTGGCTGAAGGGCTGCGGCTGCCCGAGGGCCCGGTGGCGCTGGCGGATGGAAGCGTGCTGGTGGTGGAGGTGCTTGGCGGCCGGCTGAGCCGGATCGCGCATC
>CAHJXF010000048.1 GCA_903644065.1 Betaproteobacteria bacterium | reverse complement strand
GCCGCGGGCGCTGCGGCGCTCGAAGAGGTGATCGACTTCGTGGTGGCGCACGCCAGGTCCGACATCCGCAGCGTGTTCGCCGGATCGGTACCGTACCTGATGCTGGGTGGGCTGGTGCTCGGCGGCTGGCAGATGGCGCGCGCCGCGGCGCTCGTGGCCGCACGGCTCGATGCGGGCGACGCCGACGCCGACTTCCACCGCGCCAAGCTGGCGACCGCCCGCTTCTTCGCGGACCACCTGCTGTCGCAGGCGCCGGGGTTGCGCGACGGCATCGTCGAAGGCGCCGACGCGGTGATGGCGCTCGAAGCCGAACAGTTCTGAGTGCGGGCGCGGCGCTCGCGACGCGCGTCGCGTCGCGGCACGGCGCGGCACCAACACCGCTCCGCGCCCGCTTCGCCATCACGTAGACTCGCTCGCCGCGTCCATTCGGACGCGCCGTGATGGAGTCGCCATGTCGCACACCCTGACGCTCGCCGAGTTCCAAGCAGCGCTCCGGCAGTCCTTCGCGCTGCTGAAGGCCAGGCCGCTCCAGTGGCTCGTGGTCACGATCGTGTTCCTGCTGATCGAGGCCCTGTCGTTCATTCCCTACATCGGCTTCACGGCCAAGCTCGCGGTGGCCGGCCTTCTGTTGGCGCAGTGGCTCGTGATGTGCGGCGAGGTCGCGGCGGGCGGCACGCCGCGTCTCGCGACCTTCGCCGGTGCGCTGACGCGTCCCTTCTCCGCGCAGTGGGTGCTGGTCGCGGCCGGCGTCGTGCCGTTCGTCGTGGGCGCGATCTACCTGATGCTGGTCGGCGGCGGCTGGCAAGGGGCGGAATTCTTCATCGGCCGCATGAACCCGGCCCTCGCGCCGGGCATCGGCCGCTTCTTCGTCTTCAAGCTGGTGATGGAGTGCGTCGGCGCCTGGCTGGCCTTCGTCCCGGGCGCGGTCGCGTTGTGCGGTCTCACCGGTCTCGACGCGTGGACGATGGGACTGCGGACCGCGATCGGGAACTGGCGCCTGATCGTCCTTTCGATCGTGTTCGGCATCGCGGTCGAGGGCGTGTTCGCGTTGCTGGCGCAGGCCGTGCCGGTGCTCGGCATCCTCGCGTCGGCCGCCGTGCTGATCGCCTATCTCGCGTGGATGGTGGTCCTGACCTACACCGTGTCGGTCCGCGCCTTCGACCTCGTCGTCGACCGACCCGCACCGCGCGAAGGCTACGATCCGGTCGACGTCGGCTGACGCGATGCGCCGGCGCGCCGGCGCCTCGCCCGCCGTTCGGTGACCCGATCGAAGACCGAGGCGATTCGGATGCGCCGGGAGCCGTCAGGCGTCCCGCGAACCGAAGTCCAGCCGTCGGTCGGCCCCGTCGCCGGATCGCGGCCGGATCGTCCCCGAAGCCCGGCAGATCGCGCGTCAGCCGACCAGAGCCACCTTGGCCTCGACCCGCGCCCCGCTCTCGATCGCATGGCCGGCCTGCATCCACGCGTCGATGCCGCCGGCGAGCGGTCGCACTCGCTTGAAGCCGCGCGCCTTCAGCAGCTTGGCGATGCGGGCGGCCGACACCTCGTTCGGACAAGCGCAATAGAGGATCACTTCGCGATCGCTGTCGGTTTCGGGAATGCGGACCTCGATGGTCTTCTCGTCGACCGCGATGGCGCCGGGGATGCGGCCGTCGGCGAGCTGGCTCTCCAGCGTCCGCACGTCGAGGATCATCGGCGCCGTCCCGCTGCTGAGCAGCTCGGCCAGTTCGGGCACCGTGATGCGAGCCATGCGCAACTCGTTGTAGAAGCGCCTGCGATCCCACCACTTCGACGCGACGAAGATCGCCAGCGCCAGCACGACCAGGCCGACGCCGATCTCGCCCAGGTGGGCGAGCGTGTTCAACAGGCCCTCGACCGCGTTGCTGAACAGCGATCCCACGCCGATCGCGACGCCCGCCCACAACGCCGCGCCGATCGCGTCGAACGCCAGGAACGTCGGGTACGGCGTCCGCACCGCGCCGGCCAGCGCCGTCGCCACCGCGCCGAAGCCGGGGATGAACTTGGCCAGCATCAGCGACGGCGCCCCGAAGCGCGAGTAGATGGTCTCGGTCTGGCGCACGCAGGTGTCGGGCGACAGCGAGATGCGGCACATCACGCGCAGCACCGGTCGGCCGATGCGCGTGCCCGCAAGGTACCAGCCCGAGTCCGCGATCATCGACGCCGCCACGGCGACGCCGAGCAACGACGCGGCCGAGTAGTGGCCGACGCCCAGCAGAGCGCCGGTGAGCACCAGCGTGGGCAGGGCCGGCAACGGGATGCCGGCCTGCGCGGCGAGCACGTTGACGAACACGAACGCGAGCCCGTAGTGGGTGATGAGGGCGATCAGGTGGTGCATCGTGTTCTCCGGGTCGATGAGGATCGGGGCGCCTTGAAGGCGATCAAGGGCCCGCGGGTCGGGTCGCGAGGATCGAAGCCGGACGGACCCGGGATGTACCTGGCGGTCGGCCCGCTGCAGCCGATGATCGCCCGGACGGCGATGCGGCTGCGCTTCGTCCGCTTGGTGCGGACCGCCGATCGGAGCGACCGCGGCGCGGAGCTTGCGCGAAACGATCCCGGCCTGCTCGAGGGATGCGATTGTTCGCCCTCCTCGCGCTGGCGTTCGGCACGATCGCATCGGTCCGCATCGGTCCGCATCGATCCCCTCGTCGCCTGGTCGTCCCGGACCGCACACGCCCGCCCCGGATGGACCGAACGCGACGCGCGTCAGGCCGGCTCGAGCACGCGGCGCAGGAAATCGCCGATCGCCGCGACCTCCTCCGCGGCGACCGAGTGCTGCATCGGGTACGCATGCCAGTCGACCCGGTAGCCGAGCGCCAGCAGCGCGTCGCGCGACTGCAGCGCGCGTTCGATGCGCACCACCGGGTCGTGGGTGCCGTGCGCCATGAAGATCGGCACGTCGTGGTTGACGGCGTGGCGCTCGGCCGCGAGGCGGCCCGCGAGCGGCAGGTAGCCCGACAGCGCGATCAGGCCGCCCAGACGAACCGGGTGCCGGAGCCCGGTCATCAGCGTCATCGCGGCGCCTTGCGAGAAGCCGGCGAGCAGGATGCGCGACGCGGGGATGCCCTTCGCCACCTGCTCGGCCACCAGCGCGTCGATCATCGCCTGCGAGGCGCGCAGTCCGCCTTCGTCCTCGCGCGGGCGGTCGATCGCGACGCCACTGCCCAGGTCCATGTGCAGGATGTCGTACCACGCGCGCATCGACATGCCGTTGTTGATCGTGACCGGGATCACCGGCGCGTTCGGGAACACGAAGCGGATCGACAGCGGCGCGCCGCTGCGCGAGCGCAGGTCGAGCTCGGGCACCAGCGGCACGAAGTCGTTCGCGTCCGCGCCGAGTCCGTGCATCCACACGATGGCGGCGGTGGGCGGCTCCGCGGCGGGGCCGGTCTTGCGTTCGATGGTCTGCAGGGCGGTGGGCATGGCGAAGGGTCGTTGAATGGCGGCTGCCACGGCCGATCGACGGCCGGGCGGGTCAGGCGGTGCCGGAGCTGACGCGTCGCGCCGACTTCGGCCGGAACGCCTTCACGATCGTCTCGTCGGTCTCGATGTAGGGTCCGCCGATCAGGTCGATGCAGTACGGCACCGCGGCGAAGACGCCCGGTACCAGCGACGCGCCGTCGTCGGCCTTCAGCCCCTCGAGCGTCTCGCGGATCGCCTTCGGCTGACCCGGCAGATTGAGGATCAGCGCCGCGTGATGATGACCCTCGATGTCGCCGGTCTCGCGGATCACCGCGACCTGGCGCGACAGGATCGCGGTGGGCACGAACGCGAGGCCGATGCGGCGCATCTGCTCGCCGAAGCCCGGCATCTCGCGCGTCGCGACGGCCAGCGTGGCCTCCGGCGTCACGTCGCGACGCGCCGGCCCCGTGCCGCCGGTGGTGACGACGAGGTCGCACTGCACTTCGTCGACCAGCTCGATCAGCGCGGCCTCGATCAACGGTCCTTCGTCGGGCACCAGCCGCGACTCGATCACGTACGGCGACGTCAGCACCAGCCCGAACCATTCGACGAGCGCCGGAATGCCCTGGTCGACGTAGACACCCGACGACGCGCGGTCGCTGACCGACACGAAGCCGATGCGCAACGGCCGGTCGGTCGCGGTGTCGAAGACGGTCGTCATGCCGAGGCGTTCACGCGCCGTCCCGTCGATCGTCGGGCGCCGCGACGGCGGGCGGGGACACGACGGCACGCAGCAGCTTGAACAGCTCGCGAAAATGCTTCGGCGGCCGCGCCTCCTGGCGTTCCTTCCGGGCCATGCGGATGGTGGTGCGCAGGCGCTGCAGCGTGTCGGGTGCGAGCGCCGCGGTGTGCTCGGTGGCGAACGCCGTCAACGCCTCGTCGTCGTCGAGCAGGCGCTCGCGCCAGCGCTCGAGCGCGTGCAGCGCCGCCGCCTCCTCGCGCGACGCGCCTTCGAAGGCCTCGATGGCGGCGCGGATCGGCGCGGCGTCCACATCGCGCATCAAGCGGCCGATGTACTGCATCTGCCGCCGCCGGCCCTCGTGGTCGTGGATGCGCCGCGCCTCGTCGATCGCGCTCCGCAGGTCGTCGGGCAGATCGATGCGCTCCAGGCGCTCGGCCGGGTAGCCGACCAACTCCTCGCCGAGCTTCTGCAACGCCGTCATGTCGCGCTTCTGCTGCGACTTGCTGGGTCGCGCGTCGACCGCCGGTTCGTCGTCGAGCCGCTCCTCGCCGGGGAGGCGAAGCGCGAGGTTCTCGACCGGCTTGGACGGGGAATGGCGGGGCATGGAAGGCGGTGGACGGTGTGCCGCGGCCGGGCGTCGGGCCGGGTCGCGGCCCGGTCCGGGGTTCGGGTCGACTGCTATGATAAAGCCCTCCCGATGCCGCGCTCGCGGCGTCGACCGCCTCGAGCGACACCGGCTTCACCGCTTCCGGCCCCCTTCGACGACTCAACGCTTTTCATGACCAGAGCCCAGCTGCGTCGCACGCCATCGCCACGCCACCGCACGCCGACCCTCGACATGACGCCGACGGCCGCGCCGCACGGCGGCTCCGAGCCGGCCGACGCGACGCTCTACCGCCTGCGCAGCCAGGACCAGCTGCAGGCCATCGCGGATGAAGTGCTGGACCACGCGAAGAAGCTCGGCGCGAGCGACTGCGTGGTCGACGTCGACGAAGGCAACGGCCTGACCGTCAACGTGCGCAACGGCCGCATCGAGACCATCGAGCAGAACCACGACAAGGGCGTCGGCGTCACGGTGTTCCTGGGCGACGGCAAGGACGTGCGGCGCGGCAACGCGAGCACGTCGGACCTGACGTCGGCGGCGCTTCGCGACGCGGTCGAGGCGGCGTACCACATCGCCCGCTTCACGGCCGTCGACGAGGCGGCGGCCCTGCCCGACGACGCGTGGTACGCCCGCGAGCCGCGCGACCTCGACCTCTATCACCCGTGGAACATCGAGGCCGACGCGGCCGCCGAGATCGCGCGTCGCGCCGAGGCCGCGGCGCTCGAGACCGACCCGATGATCCGCAACTCCGAAGGCGGCAACGTCTCGCTGCAGCACGGGCGCTTCGTGTCGGCCAACTCGCGCGGCTTCACCGGCGGCCACTCGCACTCGTACCACAGCATCGCGGTCTCGCCGATCGCCAGTCGGAAGGGGGCCGGCATGCAGCGCGACGAGTGGTACGTCGCGCGGCGCGATCCCGCCGACCTGCCGTCGCCCGAGTCGGTCGGTCGCTACGCGGCCGAACGCGCGCTGGCGCGGTTGGGCGCCCGCAAGATCGACACCGGCACGGTACCGGTGTTGTTCGAGGCGCCGGTCGCGGCCGGCCTGCTCGGCGCGTACGTCGGCGCGGCGAGCGGGCGATCGCTGTATCGCTCGTCGTCGTTCCTGATGGGCCGGCTGGGCCAGCGCGTGTTTCCCGACCACATCGACATCGTCGACGATCCGTTCGTGATGAAGGGCATGGCGAGCGGCTGGTTCGACGACGACGGCATCGCGACGCGGCAGCGCACGGTGGTCGAAGCCGGCGTGCTGACCGGCTGGTTCCTCGGCGCGTACTCGGCGCGCAAACTCGGCCTCGAGCCCACCGGCAACGGCGGCGGCGCGCACAACCTGTCGATGCGCAGCCGCCTGACGCGACCCGGCGACGACTTCGCGGCGATGCTGGCCAAGATGGACACCGGCCTGCTGGTCACCGAACTGATGGGCCAGGGCGTGAATCCGATCACCGGCGACTATTCGCGCGGTGCGAGCGGCTACTGGGTCCAGGGCGGCCGCATCGCATACCCGGTCGAGGAGGTGACCATCGCCGGCAACCTGCTCGCGATGTACGACCGCATCGTCGGCGTCGGCACCGACGTGCTGACCAGCGGCAGTCGCGGGACGGGCTCGATCCTGATCGAGGCGATGACGGTCGCCGGGAACTAGCCGGCACGGTCGCCGGGAACCAGCCGGCACGGTCGCCGCGATCTAGGCCGACACGGCCGTCGTCGGCAGCGCGTCGCCGGTCCGATCTCCGGCCCGCATCGCGGCCACGCCGCGGAAGCCGGTCGGCAACGCTTCGGGCGCGACCGGCCGGCTGAACAGGAAGCCCTGGATCTGGTCGCAGCCGGCCTCGGTCACGAAGCGCAGCTGCGCGGCATCCTCGACGCCTTCGGCCGTCGTCCGCAGGCCGAGGCCCCGGGCCAGCGCGACGACCGCGCGCACGATCGCCGCGCTGCCGGGATCGTCGGGCAGGCGCCGGACGAACGAGTGGTCGATCTTGATCTGGTCGAACGGGAAGCGATGCAGCTGGCCGAGCGACGAGTAGCCGGTGCCGAAGTCGTCGAGCGACAGCCGGACGCCGAGCCGCTTCAGCGCCTCCAGCACCGTCCGGACGTGGATCCCGTCCTCGATCAGCATGCTCTCGGTGATCTCGATGTCGAGGCGACGCCCCGGCAGTCCCGACCACGCGAGCGCCGCGGCGACCGTCGCCGCGAGCGTCGCATCGCGCAACTGCAGCGGCGACAGGTTGACCGACACGACGAGGTGGGCGGGCCAGCGCGCGGCCTCGACGCACGCCGTGCGCAGCACCCACGCACCGATGCGCGAGATCAGGTTGGTCTCTTCGGCGACCGCGATGAATTGCTCCGGCGACACGAGGCCGCGTTCCGGATGCATCCAGCGGATCAGCGCCTCCGCGCCGGTGAACGCGCCGGTCGCGGCATCGACCTGCGGCTGGAAATACAGCAGGAACTCGTTCCGCTCGACCGCGCGCAGCAGGTCCTGCTCGAGTCCGTGCCGTTCCTGCATGCGCACCCGCATGCCGTCCTCGAACAGGCGGTAGATCCCGCGGCCTTCGGACTTGGCGCGGTACAGGGCGAGATCGGCGCAGCGGGTCAGCGCTTCGGGATCGCCGCCGTCCGATCCCGCGAAGGCGATGCCGACGCTGACGCCGATGCGATGCGAACGCCCGTCGACCACGAAGGGCAGCGAGACGGCTTCGATCATCCGGTCGGCCAGCGCGACGATGGTCGTCGCATCGCTGCCGGCGAGCGCGACGATCGAGAATTCATCGCCGCCGAGCCGGGCCACGAGGTCGCCCTGCCGCACCAGCCCGACGAGGCGCCGGGCCACCTCGACCAGCACCGCGTCGCCGGCCGCGTGGCCGCTCGTGTCGTTGACCGACTTGAAGCGGTCGAGGTCGAGGGACAGCAGCGCGAAGGCGCTCGACTCCACGCGCTGCGTCGCGAACATGCGGTCGAGCACCGCGTTGAAGCGCGCCCGATTGGGCAGGCGCGTCAGCGCATCGGTGTTGGCCAGGCGTTCCATTTCGGCCTCGGCGCGCAGGCGCTCGCGCTGGTCGCGCACCGCGAACACGACGTGCGGCCGGTTGAGCATCACGATCGGACGGGTGATGACCCGCACCGGCACCGTCGCCCGGTCGTCATCGTCGCGGGTGCGCAGCGCCGCATCGATCTCGTGGTCGTGCGACAGCGGGACCGAAGGCGAAAAGGCGAGCAGCGACTCCAGCGACCGCCCCACGTAGCTCGCCCGCTCGCCGGACAGCATCGACTCGAGGCTGCGATTGATCCACACGATGCGGGAACCGTTGCAGATGATCAGCCCCTCGACGGCGACGTCGGCGAGTTGCTGCAGCTGACGCTTCTCGGCCTCGCGACGCAGGCGGCTCTTGCGGCTCAGCGTGCGAGCCGTCCAGGTCAGCGCCACGATCGATGTCGCGATGAAACCGACGATCGACAGCAGGTCGGCGTCGCCGATCAGCGAGTCGAGACGCACGACCACGTTCGGGTCGTAGGAGATGGACGCCGCGTTCATCGCGACGAGGTGGTCGCCGCAGACCGCGAAAGCGAACAACCCGATCGGCAGGACCGGGTTGTGCGCGCGGCTCCGCACCCACGCCACGGTCGCCAGGACCGGCAGCGCGATGCCGATCAGGACCGAGACCACGACGGCGACGACGTTCCATTCGATCGTCCCGACCACGCGGAAGCCGCTCATGCCGATGTAGAGCGCGACCGACACGGCCAGGCCGGCGATGGCGCCGCCGAAAGCCGGCGCGTGCGGGAAGCGCCCGATCAGGGTCACCGTCGCACCGAGGGCGACCAACAGGTAGGTGACGACGAACGAGACGATCATCGGCCCGGGCGCGAAGCCGAACGGCATGGCGACCCGCGTGCCCAGCATGGCGAGGAACGAGCTGGCCCAGATCGAACAGGTGAACGCCAGGACCGCCAGCGCCATCCAGCGCGCGCGGATCGCCCGACCGTTCGACAGGGCCGCCTGCCGGCCGAGCGCCGACGTCGCATAGGTGCCGAAGACGCAGATCACCAGCGCCATGCACGAGACCTTGAGGTCGTGCTGGTCGATCATCCGCAGGAGGAAGTCGTGCATGCCGCCTTTCGATTCGAACGGGACGGCGCCGGTCGACTCGCCCGCCGGGGGTCGTCGCCGGAGTCGCTGCCGCGACCGGATGCGACGGGGTCGTGGCAACGCAGGTGCACGTGCCACGCGAGTTCGAAAATCGATGGGAGAGCGGTCGCGCGCACCAGGGCTGTCATCGGCAGGCGCGGCCGGATGTTGAGGCCGCCGCGGCTGCGTCCTCGGCAGGCGACGCCGGACGATCGATCGAGTCCCGCGCGGTACGCGACCGATCCGCGCCGCGCTTCGTCGCGACGTCTCCCTGATATTCTTCGACGTTCGCCGCGTCCGTTCCTTGCGGCCGAGCAGACCACGGCGCTCGACGAGGCGCCGCGAACATCCAAAGAAACTCGGGAGACCACGATGAAGATTCGATTCCTCGGTGCGCGACTGACGGCCGCGGCCTTCGCCCTGCTCGCGCTCGGCGTCGCGGATGCGGCCGACATCAAGCTCGGCGCCGCGGAGGCGTTGTCGGGCGGCGCCGCGCAATACGGCATCGCGATCCGCAACGGCTTCACGCTGGCGATGGACGAGATCAACGCGGCCGGCGGCGTCGGCGGCAACAAGCTCGTGCTGGTGCTGGAAGACGAGCAGGGCAAGAAGGAAGAGGTCGCCAACGTCTTCAAGAAGCTGTTCTTCCAGGACAACGTGCTGATGACCTTCGGCCCGACGCTGTCGAACTCGGCCCAGTCGGGCGACCCGATCGCGCAGGCGGCCAGGGTCGTGGTGTTCGGCACGTCGAACACGGCCGACGGCATCACGTCGATCGGCGACTACGTGTTCCGCAACTCGGTGACCGAGGCAGACGTGCTGCCCGAGACGCTCAAGATGGCGGTGCGAAAGGCCGGCGTGAAGAAGGTGGCCGTGCTGTACGGCAACGACGACGTGTTCACGAAGAACGGCTACGACAACTTCAAAAAGGCGCTCGACGACTTGAAGATCCCGGTCACGACGACCGAGACCTACGCCAAGGGCGACGTCGACTTCAAGGCCCAGCTGACCAAGATCAAGGCCACCAATCCCGACGCGCTGGTGCTGTCGGCGCTGCTCGCGGAAGGCGCACCGATCATGGTGCAGGCGCGCCAGATCGGTCTCAACGTGCCGGTCATCGGCGGCAACGGCATGAACTCGACGAAGGTCTTCGACCTCGCCAAGGGATCGTCCGACGGGCTGTACGTCGGCAGCCCCTGGTCGGCGTCGAACGCGACGGCCGAGAACACGAAGTTCATCAAGGCCTACGGCGACAGGTACAAGGACGCGCCGGACCAGTTCGCCGCGCAGGCCTACGACGCGATGTACGTGGTGGCCGAGGCGCTCAAGAAGATCAAGCTGACCGGCACGCTGGCGACCGACCGCACGGCGTTGCGCGACGCGTTGCCGGCCGTGAAGTACACCG
Source organism: Betaproteobacteria bacterium (assembly GCA_903644065.1). Taxonomy (GTDB): domain Bacteria; phylum Pseudomonadota; class Gammaproteobacteria; order Burkholderiales; family Burkholderiaceae_D; genus CAHJXF01. The sequence goes on along the minus strand of CAHJXF010000048.1, from coordinate 5,540 downwards.
GGGCGACCGGCGCCTTCGCGTTCCGTCGCGTGACGGACAAGGACGGCAAGGCGGCCGGCTACGACGCCCAGCAGGTGCCGATCGTCAGCGTGACGAAGGACGGGAAGTTCTCGATCGAGAAGTGATCGTTCGTGGCGCAGCCACGACCGGACGTGTCATGCCGGCGCAGGCCGGAACCCAGGCGAGGGTGCCCGACGAACAGGCGGACCCGGCCGGCGCCGGGACGACAGCGATCAGATGCTAGCCCAGCAACTCGTCAACGGCCTCTCGCTCGGCGCGCTCTACGCGCTGTTCGCGCTCGGCTTTACGCTGGTGTTCGGCGTGCTCGGCGTGATCAACCTGTCGCACGGCGCGATCTTCATGGTCGGCGCGTATGCGGGGGTCGAGGCGCTGTCCCGCTTCGGCCTGCCGCTGTGGCTCGCGTTGCCGTTCGCGTTCGTCGTGTCGGGACTCTTCGGGCTCGCCATCGACGTGCTGGTCCTGAAGCCGCTGCGCAGGCGCGACGCGCCGCACCTGATCCCGATGATCGCCACCATCGGCATCGGCATCGCGCTCAACAACGTCGTGCAGGGTCTCTTCGGCGCGCAGAACCTGCGTTTTCCGGCCGGCACCATCCCCACCGACACGATGGAGGTCGGCGCGTTCGGCCTGACGATCGGCTTCACCGCCATCGAACTGGCCATCGTGCTGCTGTCGATCGCGCTGATGGCCGCGCTGATCTTCGTCATCCGCCGCACGCAGGTCGGCCGCGCGCTGCGCGCCATCGCCGAGTCGCCGAAGGCCGCCTATCTCGTCGGCATCGACGTCGAGGGCCTCTTCATGCTGACCTCGTTCGTCGCGGCCGGCCTCGGCGGCATCGCCGGCGTGATGATCGGCCTGTACTCGAACGCGATCTATCCGCTGATGGGCCAGCCGATGCTGCAGAAGGGCGTCGCGGTGATCATCCTGGGCGGCATGGGCGACATCCGCGGCGCGTTGCTGGCCGGCCTGTTCCTCGGCTTCGCCGAAGTGATGTCGGTCGCCTACATCGGCTCCACGATGCGCGACGCGGTCGCGTTCGGCATGCTGTTCCTGATCCTGCTGGTGCGGCCCAAGGGATTGTTCGGCACGACCAACGAGCGGAAGGTCTAGCCGGGGACCGGTGCCTGCGATGACGACGGGTCTCTCCAACTTCTGGGCGGTCTACAGCAACGTCGTGCTGACCGTCGGCATCAACGGCCTGCTGGCGCTGTCGATCTGGCTGACGCTCGCCTGCGGCATGCTGTCGATCGGCAACGCGGCCTTCATGGGGCTCGGGGCCTACGCATCGGCGCTGATCACGATGAAGCTCGGCTGGCCGTTTCCGCTGTCGCTGCTGGTCGGCATGCTCGTGCCCGCGGCGCTGGCGTTCGTCATCGGCAAGCCGACGCTGCGCCTGTCGGGCATCTATCTGGCGATGGCCACCCTCGGCTTCGGCGAGGTCGTGCGCATCACGTTGCTGAACTGGGAGTCGCTGACCGGCGGCGCGCTCGGTCTCAACGGCATCCCGCCGCTCACCGAGTGGTGGCACGTGCTGCTCGCGCTGGGGCTGACCGTGGCCGTGCTGTGGCGTCTCAGGCGATCGAAGGTCGGCCGCGCGTTCGAGGCCATCAAGGAGGACGACACCGCGGCCGGACTGATGGGCATCGACGTGGCCGGCACCAGGATGCTGGCGTTCGTGCTGGGCGCGGCCATCGCCGGACTCGCCGGCGGCCTCGACGCGCACCTCACGTTCTTCATCGGCCCGCAGGAGTTCGGCTTCGATCGCGGCGTCGACATCCTGACGATGGCCATCCTCGGCGGCATCGGCAGCCTCCCGGGCCCGATCGTCGGCGCGACCATCCTGTCGCTGCTGCCCGAAGTGCTGCGGTCGCTCCGCGATTTCCGCCTCGTCGTCAACGGGCTGATCCTGGTGCTGATCGTGCTGTTCCTGCCGAAGGGCATCTGGGATCCCCAACGCTTTCGTGCGTGGTTCCGTCTCGCGCTGCGGCGCGCGCTGATGCCGGCCGACCGTCCCGCGCGGCACCGCTGACATGCTCGAACTGCGCCAACTGTCGAAGCGCTTCGGCGGCCTCCACGTTCTCGAGGCCATCGACCTGGTCGTGCCGCAGGGCGGCATCCACGGCCTGATCGGACCCAACGGCGCCGGCAAGACGACGCTGTTCAACATCATCACCGGCCTCTACGCGCCGACGTCGGGCACGGTGGACTTCGAGGGCGCGAGCCTGATCGGCCAGCGGCCGCATCGCATCACGCAGCGCGGCCTGGCGCGCACCTTCCAGAACATCCGCGTGTTCAAGGAGATGACGCTGCTCGAGAACGTCGTCGTCGGCCTGCATCGGCACCTGCATTACGGCGCGGCCGGCCTGCTGTTCGCGTCGCGCGGCTATCGGGCCGAGGAGAAGCGCGCCCGCGATCGCGCGCTCGAGCTGCTGTCGTGGGTCAAGCTCGACCGGCAGGCCGACGACCTCGCCGACAACCTGTCGTACGGCAACCAGCGGAAGCTCGAGCTCGCCCGCGCGCTCGCGACCGAGCCGAAGCTGCTGCTGCTCGACGAGCCGGTCGCCGGCATGAACAGCGTCGAGAAGACCGACCTGATGCGCGAGATCGAGGCCATCGCCGCACGCGGCTACACGGTGCTGCTGATCGAGCACGACATGCGCTTCGTGATGGGTCTCTGCTCGCGGGTCGGCGTGCTCAACTTCGGCCGCATCATCGCCGACGGCACGCCCGACACGGTGCGCAACGACCCGCGCGTGATCGAGGCCTACCTCGGCAGGGACGACGACGAGGACCCGACGCGCGAGCAGCCCGTGCACCTGCCCGATTTGTCCGGCGATTTCCCGGCGCTCGGCTCGGCGTCGCGCCTCGACCTCGAGGCGCGACGATGACCCTGCCGGAGGCGCCGACGTCTGCGCTCTCGCCACGGGCCTCGGCATCGACCCCGCCGCGTGCGCTGCTGGCCGTCGAGGGCCTGTCGGTCGCCTACGGCCACATCGAGGCCGTGAAGGTCGTCGACCTCGTCGTCGCAGAGGGCGCGATCACGACGCTGGTCGGCGCCAACGGCGCCGGCAAGTCGACCACGCTGCTGGCGCTGTCGGGGCTGGTCCGCAAGGCGGGCGGCCGGGTGACCTTCGACGGCGAGGACGTCACCGGGCTCGCGCCGCATCGCATCGTGGCCCGCGGTCTGGTCCAGGTGGCCGAAGGCCGCGCGACGCTGACCACGCTGACGGTGCGCGAGAACCTCGAACTCGGCGCCTACTCGCGCCGCGCTGGCCGCGCCGAACGGGAGAGCGATCTCGAGCGCGTGTTCGCGATGTTCCCGCGCCTCGAGGAGCGCGCGGGCGGCGCCGCCGGCAACCTGTCGGGCGGTGAACAGCAGATGCTGGCGATCGGCCGGGCCCTGATGGCGCGGCCGCGGCTGCTGCTGCTCGACGAGCCGTCGATGGGCCTCGCGCCGCTGATCGTGCAGGACATCTTCCGCACGCTGCGACGGCTCAACGACGAAGGGTTGTCGATCTTCCTCGTCGAGCAGAACGTCCGGCAGGCCCTGCGCATCGCGTCGCGCGGCTACGTCATCGAGACCGGCCGCATCGTGCTGGCCGACGACGCGTCGGCGCTGCTCGGCAACCCGCGCGTGCGGGACGCGTACCTCGGCGGATGAGCGCGGCGCCTCGCACGTCGCTAAAAAAAACCTCGCGCGGTCGACCCCGTTCGGTCGGGTGCATCGTTCACAGCATCATCGACCCCATCCGGAGAACGACGATGCGCCACCCCGCCCTGATCCTCGCCGCAGCCCTTGCGCTCGGCACGACCCCGACCGCCCATGCCGTCGGCCGCCTCGTCGACCTCCAGATCGTCGACCGCGCGACCGGCGAGACGCTGACGCCGATCCTGCACGACGGCGAATGGTGGATCGCCGGCCGCCCCGGGGCGCGCTACGGCGTGACCCTCAGGAGCAACGGGCGACGCAACCTGGTCGTGCTGTCGATCGACGGCGTCAACGCGATCTCGGGCGACACGGCCGGGTGGGACCAGACCGGCTACGTGGTCGATTCGCATGAACGATACGAGGTCGACGGCTGGCGGAAGAGCAACCGCCAGATCGCCGCGTTCGAGTTCACCGCGCTGCCCGACTCGTACGCGGCGCGAACCGGACGACCGGGCAACGTCGGCGTGATCGGTATCGCGACCTTCGTCGAGCGTCGGCGGGCGGCGCCGATCGCGCGACGCGACGAGGTCGTGCCGACCGACAGTCGACGTGCGGCCGAACCGGTACCGCCGCCGTCGATTCCCGCGCCTGCGCCGTCGGCCATCCCTTCGGGTGCCATGGCGGAGTCGCCGCGCGCGGCCGTCGATGCGGCCGCGAAGGCGCAAGCCGACGACGTCGCCAAGCCGGCTCTCGTACAGCGCGAGCGGCTCGGCACCGGACACGGCGCGATCGAGAACTCGACGCTCGTCGACGTCGCCTTCGAACGCGCGCAGAGCACGCCGAACGAAGTCGTGACGATCCACTACGACCGCATCGAGAACCTGATCGCGATGGGGATCGTGCCCGCCTCGTCGCTGCCGCCGATCGCCGCCAACCCGTTCCCGAAGAACGGCCGCTTCGTGGCCGATCCGCCGCCGCGGTGAGATCGATGGTCCGTCGCTTCGCCACGCCGGGATGAGCCGTCGATGCGGACCGCCGAGGCGTCGTCGACGGATCGACGACCGACGCCGACGCTGCGCCGCTGCGACGCTGCGCCGCTGCGACGACGCTGCGACGACGCTGCGACGAGGCAGCGATGCGTGGCGATGAGCAGCGATGATGCGTAGCGACAGAACGGCGATGTGGCAGCGATGAGCCGGCGATGACACCCGCGCGCACCGACGACGCGGCTTCGGACGAAGCGCTGATGCTCGCGTACGCGGCCGGCGACGCCGCGTCGTTCGCCCGACTCTACGATCGTCACGAGCGGCCGGTGCATCGCTACTTCCTCCGTCAGTCGGTCGCACCCGCGCAGGCCGACGACCTGTTGCAGGAAACCTGGATGGCCGTCGTCAAGGGCGCGTCGGGGTATGTCGTCGAAGCCCGCTTCACGACCTGGCTCTACACCATCGCCCGCAGCAAGCTGGTGGACCACTGGCGCGCGGATCGACGTCATCGACTGCTCGACGATGCGGCCAACGATCCGGATGGCGACGAGGCCGACGACGGCGCGTCCCCGCTCGATCGGGTCGCCGACTCGGACGCGGTACGGCCGGACGTCGTCGCGATGTCGCGGCAGCAGGCGGACCGCTTCGTCGCCGCCGTCGAAGCGCTGCCGGCCGCGCAGCGCGAGGCCTTCCTGCTGCATGTCGACGGCACCCTGACGATGGAAGAGATGGCGAGCGTCACGTCGGTCGGCGTCGAGACCGCGAAGAGCCGGCTGCGCTACGCGATGCGTCGCATGCGCGCGGCCTGCGACGACTGGCTCGCGCCGTCGTCCGCGCCATCGTCCGCGCCGTCGTCCGCACCGTCGTCCGCAGCGGCGTCGGCA
>CAHJXF010000047.1 GCA_903644065.1 Betaproteobacteria bacterium | reverse complement strand
GGTACGGGTGCTGGCGGCGCTGGACGAGCAGCGCGGTCAGCGTCCCGCCGCGGATGGTGAAGATGGTCAGGTCGACCGTCAGTGCGAACGACGGGTAGCGGGTCGGGTCGTACGCCGCGAGGAACTCTGCCTCGCCGGGCCTGCTCGTCATGACGTTTCCCCGCTCGTGGTGATGGTGGCGCCCAGCCGGGCAAGCTCGGCGGCGGCAGGGGAGCCTGCACGGGCGCGACCGCCGGAGCGGGCGCCGCCGAAGCGGGCGTCGGGGCGGCAGAGGGAGCGGGTCCCGACGTGCCGGCCTTGCCCTCGGTGTCGATGTTCGCGATCACCTGGTCCGACGTCACCGTGCTGCCGTCCGGCATCACGATCTCGCCCATCACGCCGGCGGACGACGCGGGCACTTCGAGCACCACCTTGTCGGTCTCGATCTCGACCAGGACCTCGTCGCGCGCCACCGCTTCACCCGTCTTCTTCTTCCATTGCAGGAGGGTTGCCTCCGAGACGGACTCGGACAGCTGCGGGACTTTCACTTCGACGAGGGCCATGCGGGTGTGCTCCGTTGTGTTGTTCGAACAGCGTGCGGCTCGCCTCGTCGTTCCCGCGAGCGCGGGAACCGAGGGTCGTATGTCGGGGGTCGTATGTCGAGGATCGATGCGGGCCGGGCGAACGCCGCCGGCCCGCGGTCGCGAGAACGACGGTCAGAAAATCACTTGCCCAGCACGAGACCCCGCGCGCGCCCGAAGGCCGACTGAATCAGCGCCTTCTGTTGCTCGTTGTGCTTCGCGTAGTACCCGACGGCCGGCGATGCGGACGCCGGACGACCGGCGTACGACAGCTTCTGGTTGTCATCGAGATTCTCGAGCAGGTTGTGCTGGATCTGGAACCAGGCCCCCTGGTTCTGCGGCTCGTCCTGGCACCAGACGATCTCGGTCGCGTGCGGATACTTCTTCAGCTCGTTCGAGAACGCCTTGTGGGGGAACGGATACAGTTGTTCGAGTCGCAACACGACCGTGTCGTCGCGCTCGCCGCGCGCGGTGCGCAGGTCGTAGTAGACCTTGCCCGAGCAGACGATGACGCGCTTGACCTTCTTCGGCTCGAGGTCGGCGGTCTCCGGAATCACCGTCTGGAAGCCGCCGTGCGACAGGTCGTGCAGGTCCGAGACGGCCTCCTTGTGACGCAGCAGCGACTTCGGCGTCAGGATCACCAGGGGCTTCCGGAACAGACGGATCATCTGCCGGCGCAGCAGGTGGAACACCTGCGCCGGCGTCGTGGGCTGCACGACCTGCATGTTGTTGTCGGCGCACAGTTGCAGGAAGCGCTCGGGTCGGGCCGACGAATGCTCCGGTCCCTGCCCCTCGTAGCCGTGCGGCAGCATCATCGTGAGACCCGACACGCGGCCCCACTTGACTTCGCCCGACGAGATGAACTGGTCGATGACGACCTGCGCGCCGTTGACGAAGTCGCCAAACTGCGCCTCCCAGATCACCAGCGTGTTGGGCTCGGCCGACGAGTAGCCGTACTCGAACGCCAGCACGGCTTCCTCGGACAGCACCGAGTCGATGATGTTGAACGGCGCCTGACCCTCCGACACGTTCTGCAGCGGGATGTAGGTGCCCGCGTCGAAGCGCTCGCGGTTCTGGTCGTGCAGCACCGCGTGGCGATGGGTGAACGTGCCGCGGCCCGAATCCTGGCCGGTGATGCGCACCGAGAAGCCCGAGGCGACCAGCGACGCGAACGCGAGATGCTCGCCCATGCCCCAGTCGAGCGCCTGCTCGCCGCGGGCCATCTTCGATCGGTCGGCGATCACCTTCTCCACCAGCGGGTGCGGCTTGAAGTTGCCGGGCAGCGCCGTGATGCGCGCGCCGATCCGCTTCAGCTCGGTCATCGGCACCGCCGTGTCGGCCGAGTCGGTCCACTTGCGGTTCAGGAACGGCATCCAGTCGACGGCGTACTTGCTCTTGAAGTTCGAGAGCACCGGATCGACGGTCAGCCGGCCGGCGTCCATCGCCGCCCGGAAGTCGCTGACGTACTGCTCGGCGTCGGCATCGGTCATGACGCCCTGCGCCACCAGCCGGTCCGCATACAGCTTGCGGGTCCCGGGATGCTGGCTGATCTTGCGATACATCATCGGCTGCGTCAGGGCCGGCGTGTCCTGCTCGTTGTGGCCGAGCTTGCGGAAGCACACGATGTCGATGACGACGTCGCGCTTGAACTTGGTCCGGTAGTCGCAGGCGATCTGGGTGGCCAGGATCACCGCGTCGGGGTCGTCGCCGTTCACGTGCAGGACCGGCGCCTCGATCATCTTGACGACATCGGTGCAATACAGCGTGGACCGCGAGTCGCGCGGGTCCGACGTCGTGAAGCCGATCTGGTTGTTGATGACGATGTGGATCGTGCCGTGCGTGCCGTAGCCGCGCGTCTGCGCGAGGTTGAGCGTCTCCATCACGACGCCCTGCCCCGCGAAGGCCGCGTCGCCGTGGACCAGGATCGGCAGCACCTGGCTGCCGTCGAGATCGCCGCGGCGCTCCATGCGCGCCTTGCACGAGCCCTCGACCACCGGGTTGACGATCTCGAGGTGGGACGGATTGAACGCGAGCGACAGGTGCACCGGTCCGCCGGGCGTCGAGACGTCTGACGAAAAGCCCTTGTGATACTTGACGTCGCCCGACGGCAGGTCGTCGACGTGCTTGCCTTCGAACTCGGCGAACAGGTCGGCCGGCATCTTGCCCAGCACGTTGACCAGCAGGTTGAGGCGGCCACGGTGGGCCATGCCGATCACGATCTCCTGCACGCCCTGGCTGCCGCAACGCTGCACGACCTCGTCGATCGAGACGATGAAACTCTCGCCGCCTTCGAGCGAAAAGCGCTTCTGGCCGACGTAGCGCGTCGCGAGATAGCGTTCCAGGCCTTCGGCCGCGGTGAGGCGGTCGAGGATGTGCTTGCGCACGTCGGGCGCATAGGCCGGCGTGGCGCGGATCGACTCGAGGCGCTCCTGCATCCAGCGCTTTTCCTGCGGGTCGCTGACGTACATGAATTCGGCGCCGATCGAGCCGCAGTAGGTCTCGCGCAGCGCCTGGACGATCTCGCGCAGCGACGCTTCCTCGAAGCCGAAGTAGGTATTAGGCGCCGGATAGATCGTCGCCATGTCCGCTTCGGTGAAGTCGTAGAACGCCGGCTCGAGCTCGGGGATCTGCGGGCGCTCCTGGCGCTTCAGCGGATCGAGGTTGGCCCAGCGCGCGCCGAGGAAGCGATACGCCGCGATCAACTGCTGGACGTAGACCTGCTTGGTGGCGAGGACGTCGTTGGCCGCGTTGGGTGGCGTCAGGCGGCGATCCCGGGAACGCTGCGCGAACGATTCGACGATCGGGGCGTGCGACACGTCGACGGCGTTGCTGCCGTCCGGCGCCGGCACGTGCTGCAGCTGGTCGAAGTATTCGCGCCAGTGCTCGGCCACCGATCCGGGATTGTCCAGGTACGACTCGTACAACTCTTCGACATACGGGGCGTTGCCGCCGAAGAGATACGAATCGAGACGCGATTCCTGCATCATGTGCTTCACCTTTCCTCGGGCATCCCGAGTGCCAAGTGGGTGACCTCGGGTGAGATCGACCTCCGGATCGCGACCAAATCGCGACGACGGATCAATACGACCGACGAGACGCTCGGGACACTGAACATCGCCTCGTGTGCATCGACCGCCTAGGATAGCACCCGGCGGGCGGGCGTTTCCACTGCGTTCGACCCATCGTTCGGGCAGCCCCACTGCAGGTCGCCGCTTCGTCCCCGAACACCTTCGATACGCGCGCCGCTCGAGCAGCAGGATACGCATCGGCGAGGCCGGTACGGTTCGTGCGTCGGAACACTGCCCCGAGCCATCGGCACCCGCCGTTCGATCCGGGGCGGACGGCGCGAAGCCGGCGGATCTGGAGCGATCAGATGCAGTTGCGTTCTGCTCTCGGCAACCTGGCAGGTGCCGCACGCATTGCCGTGCCGCTGCCCATCATGGGCGTCTTCCTGCTCTGGCTTGCGTATTCGACGTACGTGTTCCTTCATGCGGGCTCGCTCGCGGCCGACGAGATATCGTTTCTCGCCATCGCCCGGGAAAACTCGTACCGCTTCTTCCTGACGGCCCCGCCTCCGGGTCTCTACGGCTCGCTGTTCTGGATCGCGGTAAAGCTTGCCGGCTCTCCCTGGATTGCACGATTTGCCGTCCTGCTGATGTTCTGCGCGGCACCGTGTCTCGTGATCGCCACCATCGGGTCTCCGCGTTTCAAGGCGATCGCGCTGTTGATGTGGCTGACCTTCCCGTTCGCCTGGTGGACCGGAAAGCTGATCTCCCCCGAGATTCCGGCGCTGTTCCTTGTTTCCGTCAGCGTCTATCTATTCCATACGCGACGGTTTGTCGCTGCATCCGCGCTGATCGGCCTGGCAATCGGAGTCAAGCTGAGCGCAATGCCGGTCGCCGTGTACTTCGCGCTTGCCTATGCGTTCTCGTCGCTGACCGGCACATCGGCCCGGTGGCGACAGGCACCCTGGATGCTCGTGGCCTTCGCCTTCGCGCTCTTCGCGTCGTTTCCTCCGTTGATCGAAGGCCTGCGACAGATGACGAACATGCAGGCGGCACCCAACGCCCTGCCACTGAAGGACTCGGTGCAGCAGATGCTGCTGCGCGAGCGCTGGGAATGGGACGCGGTTTTCTCGGGCGGCTTCCTGCACTTCGGGTTGATGACCGGCCCGCTGCTCGTCTACGCGTCGCTGCTGGCGTTGAAGGACTGGCGCGCGTTCATCCCGTTCGCCGCCGCCTTCGGCGCTTTCGTCCTGCTGAACCTTCACAGCCCGACGCAGTACGGCTGGTACTGGTTTCCGATGCTGCCGATCATCCTGTACCAGATCACGTTCATCGAACGGCACGGCCGCAGCCGCACGACGCTGCTGGTGCTCGGCCTGGTCGTGGCCGTCAACGCCGTTCAGCAAGTGCCGCTAATCATCGAGTTCGCCCACCAGAAGTTCGCGCAGATCCGCATCATCGGCGAACGCGACGAGATCGGGGCCTGTCTGCGTACCCAGATCGCGCAGCGCCATCCGTCGACGGTCTACAACATCGCGGAGTTCGGCATTCATTTCGACGACACCGCGACGACGCGCTTTTTCTACAACCCCACACCCGACGCGCTCGACGCGGACATGGAGTTGCGTGGCACGAGGACACTGGTCTCGGAACGGCAGGGCGAGTACCTGATGCGGCGGGGCAAGCGCCTGCAGGCGCTCTGCGGCGACGTGATGGTGCTGTCGAAGGAGTGAAGCACCGGCGTTGCGAAGCTGCGATGCGCTGGCCGATCGAGACGTCGTGGAAGCCCGCGAACGAACGGCTCCTCCTCGGTGGCGTTGGCCGGCACCGCGAGCCGACCGGCTCGCAGTGCGGTCAGTTCAACGCTCGGCGATCGGCTTCACGTCCCGCCGCGCCGCGCCGGTATACAACTGTCGCGGCCGCCCGATCTTCTGCTCGGGGTCGGAGATCATCTCGTTCCACTGCGCGATCCAGCCGACGGTCCGCGCCATCGCGAAGATCGCGGTGAACAGCGTCGTCGGGATGCCGAGCGCGCTTTGCACGATGCCCGAATAGAAGTCGACGTTCGGATAGAGCTTTCGCGACACGAAGTATTCGTCCTCGAGCGCGATCTTCTCCAGCGCCAGCGCCAGCTTGAACAGCGGGTCGTCGTGCAGTCCGAGTTCGTTCAGCACCTCGTGGCAGGTCTCGCGCATCAGCTTCGCCCGCGGGTCGTAGTTCTTGTAGACCCGATGGCCGAAGCCCATCAGCTTGACGTTCGAATTCTTGTCCTTGACCTTGGCCACGAACTCGCCGAGCTTGGCCTCGCCGCCCTGGGCCTGGATGTCCTTCAGCATGTTGAGCGCCGCCTCGTTGGCACCGCCGTGCGCCGGACCCCAGAGACACGCGATGCCGGCCGCGATGCACGCGAACGGATTGGCGCCCGACGAGCCGGCCAGGCGCACGGTCGACGTCGACGCGTTCTGCTCGTGGTCGGCATGCAGGATGAGGATGCGGTCGAACGCCCGCACCAGCACGTCGTTGGGCACGTAGTCCTCGGCCGGGACCGCGAACATCATGCGCAGGAAATTCGCGCTGTACGACAGGTCGTTCCGCGGATACACGAACGGCTGGCCGATCACGTACTTGTACGCCATCGCCACCAGCGTCGGCAGCTTCGCGATCAGGCGGATGGCAGAGACCTCGCGGTGGCGCACGTCGGTGATGTCGAGCGAGTCGTGATAGAACGCCGACAGCGCGCCGACGGTCCCGACCAGCACCGCCATCGGATGCGAGTCGCGACGAAAGCCGCGATAGAAGAAGGTCATCTGCTCGTGAACCATCGTGTGCTGCGTCACGAGATGCACGAAGTCCTTCTTCTGGTGCGCGTTCGGCAACTCGCCGTTCAGCAGCAGGTAGCAGGTCTCGAGGTAGTCGCCGCCTTCGGCCAACTGCTCGATCGGATAGCCGCGATACAGCAACTCGCCCTTGTCGCCGTCGATGTAGGTGATCGTCGAGCTGCAGGCCGCCGTGGACATGAACCCGGGGTCGTAGGTGAACATCCCCGTCTGCCCGTAGAGCTTCCGGATGTCGATCACATCCGGTCCGATCGTGCCCTTGAAGACGGGCAGGTCCATGTCCTGCGAGCCGGTGGAGAGGTTGAGCTTTGCCTTGACTTCGGAGGAGACCATGCTTGAGTCCTGGTTGATTTTCGTGAACAGCCTGTGAGACGGCATCGGCACGCGACTTCCGCCGCGCCTCCCGCGGTCACCCCGAATTGGTCGACCGTGCCCGGCCGACTCCGGCGCATCGAACGCTAGACGCTTCGCAACAACCCGAGCAGGCGACCGACAGCGGGACCGAACCCGGACGGCAGTTCGGTCCGCGCCAGGATCAGGTCCATCAACTCGTTGTCGGACAACTCGAGCAACTGCGTCAACGCACCCACGTCCTCGTCGCTCAACCCGTTCTCGTAACGGTCGAGGAAGCGCGTCAGCACGAGGTCGTTTTCCAGCAACCCACGTCGCGAGCGCCAGCGCAGCCGCCCCCTCCGCTTCGGGTCGGCCTGATGCGGATCGCTTTGCGGCGGGCCGAATCCGGCCGTTGTGACGGACTCCAAGCGACGTCCCGCTCAGACGGCCCGACGGACCATCAACTCCTTGATCTTGCCGATCGCCTTGGCCGGGTTGAGGCCCTTCGGACACACGTCGACGCAGTTCATGATCGTGTGGCAGCGAAACAGACGGTACGGGTCCTGCAGTTCGTCGAGGCGCTGCCCGGTCGCCTGGTCGCGGCTGTCCGCGATGAAGCGATAGGCCTGCAGCAGTCCGGCCGGACCGACGAACTTGTCGGGATTCCACCAGAAGCTCGGGCACGCCGTGGAGCAGCAGGCGCACAGGATGCACTCGTACAGCCCGTCGAGTTCCTCGCGCTCGGCGGGCGACTGGTAGCGCTCCTTCTCGGGCGGGATCTCTTCGTTGATCAGGTACGGCTTGATCGAGTGGTACTGCTTGAAGAACTGCGACATGTCGACGATCAGGTCGCGGATCACCGGCAGGCCGGGCAGCGGCTTCAGCACGATCGGCTGCTTCAGGTCGCGCAGGTTGGTGGTGCAGGCAAGGCCGTTCTTGCCGTTGATGTTCATCGCGTCGGAGCCGCACACGCCTTCGCGGCACGAGCGCCGGATCGAAACCGAGTCGTCGACATCGGCCTTGATGCGCAGGATCGCGTCGAGCAGCATCTTGTCGGTGTCGTACAACTCGACCTCGAGCTTCTGCATGTAGGGCGCCTTGCCGCTGTCCGGGTCGTAGCGATAGATCTCGAACTTCATCACCCGCGTCGGGTGCTCCGCGGTGCCGTGCTCGCCACCCATCGACTGGCGGACGGCGGACATTTCGGCTGGGGTGTTGGCGGTCATGCGAATGCCTCGGTATCGTGGAAGTACGTCGCGTGGAAGTACGTCGCGTGGAAGTACGTCGCGTGGAAGTACGTGACGTGGAACGAAGTGACTTGAAGGTACGTGAACAACTCGTCGGCGATGCCTGGGTGACTGCGCGCGATCAGAACGTGCGTTTCTTCGGCTGGAACGTATCGACGGTCAGCGGCTTGAGGTTGACCGCCTTGTAGTCGAGCCGATTGCCTTCGGTGTAGAACAGCGAATGACGCATCCACTCGGCGTCGTTGCGCTCGGGATAGTCCTCGCGCGCATGCGCGCCGCGCGATTCCTTGCGCGCCTCGGCCGCGACGATGGTGGCCTTAGCGACTTCAACCAGATTGTCGAGTTCGAGCGCCTCGATTCGCGCGGTATTGAAGATCATCGACTTGTCGGCGATGGCCACATTCTTCGCGCGCTCGGCCAGCGCCATGATCTTGGTCACGCCTTCGGACAACAGCGACTGCGTGCGGAACACGCCGCAGTGCGCCTGCATCTCGGCGCGAATGTCGTTGGCGACGTCCTGGGTCTTCTCGCCGCCGGTTCGCGCCTCGAGCGCCGCCAGCCGCGCGGTCGTCAGGTCGGCCGCGTCGACCGGCAGCGCCTTCCACGACCGCTCCTTCAGCTTCGACGCGACGATGTGATTGCCGGCCGACTTGCCGAACACCAGCAGGTCGAGCAGCGAATTGGTGCCGAGCCGGTTGGCGCCGTGCACCGACACGCACGCGCATTCGCCGATGGCGTAGAGGCCGTTGACGATCTCGTTGGAGCTGCCGTTCTTCGGTGCCACCACCTGGCCGTGGAAGTTGGTCGGGATGCCGCCCATCTGGTAGTGGATCGTCGGCACGACCGGGATCGGCTCCTTGATCGGGTCGACGTTGGCGAACTTCATCGCGATCTCGCGGATCGACGGCAGCCGCTTGTTGATCGTGTCCGCGCCGAGGTGGTCGAGCTTCAGCAGCACGTGGTCCTTCTTCGGTCCGCAGCCGCGCCCTTCCTTGATCTCCTGGTCCATCGAGCGCGACACGAAGTCGCGCGGCGCCAGGTCCTTCAGCGTGGGCGCGTAGCGTTCCATGAAGCGCTCGCCGTTGCTGTTGAGCAGGATGCCGCCCTCGCCGCGCACGCCTTCGGTGATCAGCACGCCGGCGCCGGCCACGCCGGTCGGATGGAACTGCCAGAATTCCATGTCCTCGAGCGGGATGCCGGCACGCGCCGCCATGCCCATGCCGTCGCCGGTGTTGATGAACGCATTGGTCGACGCGGCCCAGATACGGCCGGCACCGCCGGTGGCCAGCAGCGTCGTCTTGGCTTCGAGGATCATCGCCTCGCCGGTCTCCATCTCGAGCGCGACCACGCCGACGACGTCGCCTTCGGCGTCGCGGATCAGGTCGAGGGCCATCCACTCCACGAAGAACTGGGTGCGCGCGCGCACGTTGCGCTGGTACAGCGTGTGCAGCATCGCGTGGCCGGTGCGGTCGGCCGCGGCGCAGGCCCGCGCCACCGGCTTCTCGCCGAAGTTGGCCGAGTGACCGCCGAACGGACGCTGGTAGATCGTGCCGTCGGGGTTGCGGTCGAACGGCATGCCGAAGTGCTCGAGCTCGTAGACGACGCTGGGCGCCTCGCGGCACATGAACTCGATGGCGTCCTGGTCGCCGAGGTAGTCGGAGCCCTTGACGGTGTCGAACATGTGCCAGTACCAGTTGTCCTCGCTCATATTGCCGAGCGACGCGCCGATGCCGCCCTGCGCCGCGACCGTGTGCGAACGCGTTGGGAACACCTTCGACAGCACGGCGACCGACAGGCCGGCCTCGGCCAGTTGCAGCGACGCGCGCATGCCGGAGCCGCCGGCACCCACGATCACAGCGTCGAAGCGACGACGCGGCAGCTTGCTGTGGATCGCCGCGACGGAAGCGGGGTTGACGGGTTCTGCCATGTCAGACTTTCCAGAGGACGATGACGGCATAGGCCACGCTGGCGAACAGCCAGACGATGGTGCCGACCTGCAGCAGCAGGCGGATGCCGGTGGGCTTGACGTAGTCCATCCACACGTCGCGGATGCCGACCCACGCGTGATACGCGACGGACACGATGACGACGAGCGTGGCCACCTTCATCCAGGCGTGCGAGAAGAGACCGGCCCAGCCTTCATACGAATAGTTGCGGCCGCCGAGGAAGGCGACCATCAGGATGACCGTGTAGACGGCATTGGCGACGGCGGTGAAGCGCTGGGCCAGCCAGTCGCTCAAGCCGTAGTGCGCGCCGACGACGAGCCGTCGGGTCCCGATGCGCGGTGCGCTGGCCATCAGAACGCTCCGACGATCTTGAGCGCGAGCGCCAGCCATACGACCGAGCTGACGACCAGCACGGCGATCGCCGTCTGCTTGCCCTTCTGTTTCTCGACGCCGAGGTGCATGTCCATCGCCAGGTGGCGCAGGCCGGATACGAAATGGTAGGTGAACGCCCAAGTCAGCGCGAGGATCACCAGCTTGACGAACCAGTTCGCCGTGAACGCCTTGAACGACTGGAAGCTGATCTCGGAGGTGAGGCTCTTGTCGAATAAATAAAGGACGAACGGCAACAGGAGGAACATCGTCGCGCCGCTGACGCGATGGAGGATGGAAACGATCCCGGCGGGCGGCAGCCGGTACGCGACGATCTGGCTGATATGGATGTTGCGGTGGATCGGCCGGGGCGGCCGCGTCGTCAGATCGGACATGCTGTGCCTCGAGAGTCGGTGGTCCGGTGCGGCGGCCCCAGGGGCGCCACGCAGGCCGGAGCGGCGTGCGTTGGACACGGCATTTTCGCCCATTTTGCGGCGCACAACAAATGGCGGCCCCCCGTGCGCCGCCGTCGATCGGCCGCCCGGACGCGATCCCATCAGCCCAGCGTGTTGCGATAGTGGTGGCCGGCCGTGGAATACAGCCCGCGACGCAACTCCACCGGACGGTCGCCGTAGGTCATCGAGACGCGTTCCACGAGCAACAGCGGCGCACCGGTCGCCACCTGCAGCAAACGAGCGGAGACGCCGTCGGCGACCACGGCCCGGATCCGCTCCTCGGCGCGTGTCATCGGCGTGGAGAACGCCGACTCGAACAGACCGTACAGCGGCCCGTGATAGGCCGCGATGCGCTCGGCGGTCAGGCCCCGGAACACGACGCCGTCGAGCCACAGGTCGTCCAGGACCGTGGGCACGCCGTCGAACGACAGCACGCGGCGGATGGCGACGACGCCGTCCCCGGCCTTCAATCGCAGGGACGCCGCGATCTGTGCCGTGGCCCGCATGCGACGGCAGTCCAGGATACGGCTCTCCGCCACCTCTTCGCGATCGTCGTCGGGAGCGAGCCGGAGAAAACGGAACTGGGCGCGCGCCTCCTGATGGGTCGCGACGTACGTGCCCTTGCCCTGGCGCCGGATCAACAGGTTCTCCGCCGCCATCGCGTCGATGGCCTTGCGCACCGTGCCCTGGCTGACGCCGAAGCGCCGGGCCAGCTCGCCCTCGCTCGGGATCGCCTCCCCCGGCTTCCATTCGCCGCCCTGCAGGCCGCGCGTGATCAGCGTCTTGATCTGCAGGTAGAGCGGGCTGAACGTCGCGGCGTCCGCGGGTCCGGCCGTCGTCGACGACGAACGGCCGGCCGCCGGATCGAGAGACCGGCGTCCGGTCGCGAGCGGGCTGGCGGGTGGATGTCGCACGGTCATCGGATCGACGCCTGTCGGGTGACGCGACGCGGGGTTCATGCCATCGGGGGGTCGGCGCGCGAACGGTGGTTCGCTCGCGCGGTCGCCACCACCCTATCTTATATAAGAGAGCGAAACGACGCGCACGAGGGGATCGCGTCCTGCCGGACGCGCTCGGCCGCTCACCGTTTGAGCGTAAACTCGGCGCCCGTTCCGGCAGCGGTGGTGCCTGCGCCGACGGTCATCGGCTTCGCCTCGATTCGCGTCGCCCGGTTCGCGTGAATGCCGGGACTCCGCACCGACGACCCGCGCCGCGTCGATCGCACACGGTCCGACGGCGCACCCCTTTCACTTTCACGGAGATTGATCCATGACTCAAGCCGCCAAGCGTGTCGCCGTCACCGGTGCCGCGGGCCAGATCGGCTATGCCCTCCTGTTCCGGATCGCCAACGGCGACCTGCTCGGACCCGACCAGCCGGTCATCCTGCAGCTGCTCGAGATCCCCGACGAGAAGGCGCAAAAGGCGCTGGCGGGCGTGATCATGGAACTCGAGGACTGCGCGTTCCCGCTGCTGCAGGGCGTGATCCCGACCGGCGATCCGATGGTGGCCTTCAAGGACGCGGACGTGGCGCTGCTGGTCGGCGCGCGGCCGCGCGGACCGGGCATGGAGCGAAAGGACCTGCTCTCCGCCAACGCCCAGATCTTCACCGCGCAGGGCAAGGCGCTCAACGCGGTCGCGAGCCGGGACGTGAAGGTGCTGGTGGTGGGCAACCCGGCCAATACCAACGCCTACATCGCGATGAAGTCCGCGCCGGACCTGCCGAAGGAGAACTTCACCGCGATGCTGCGGCTCGACCACAACCGGGCGTTGTCGCAACTCGCGACCAAGACCGGCACCGCGGTGGGCGACATCCAGAAGCTCGTCGTGTGGGGCAACCACTCGCCGACGATGTACCCGGACTTCCGCTTCGCGACCGTCGACGGCAAGCAGATGACCGGCCTGGTCAACGACGACGTGTGGAACCGGGACACGTTCATCCCCAAGGTCGGCAAGCGCGGCGCCGCGATCATCGAGGCGCGCGGTCTGTCGTCGGCCGCGTCGGCGGCCAACGCGGCGATCGACCACGTCCACGACTGGCTGCTCGGCAGCGACGGCCACTGGGTCACGATGGGCGTGCCGTCGGACGGCAGCTACGGCATTCCCGAGGACGTCATCTACGGCTTTCCGGTCGTGACCAAGGATGGCAAGTACGAGATCGTCCGCGGGCTCGAGATCGACGCCTTCAGCCGCGAGAAGATGGACTTCACGCTGAAAGAGCTGACCGAGGAGCAGGACGGCGTGAAGCACCTGCTGGCCTGACGTCGTGCCGTCCGCCGGAGGCAAGTTCAGGCAGGCCGTCGTCGAGGAGAAGCCCCTGTCGGTGATCGGCGCCATCAACGCGTACACCGCGCGGATGGCCGAGCACACCGGGTTCAAGGCGCTCTACCTGTCGGGCGGCGGCGTGGCCGCCAACTCGCTCGGCATGCCCGACCTCGGCATCAGCACGATGGAAGACGTGCTGATCGACGCGCGGCGCATCACCGACGCGTCGTCGCTGCCGTTGCTGGTCGACATCGACGTCGGTTGGGGCGGCGCGTTCAACATCGCCCGCACCATTCGCCTGTTCGAGCGCGCCGGTGTGGCCGCGGTCCACATGGAGGATCAGGTCGGCACCAAGCGCTGCGGCCACCGACCCGGCAAGGAAGTCGTCTCGAAGGACGAGATGGTCGACCGCATCAAGGCGGCCGTCGACGCGCGCGAGGACGCCGGCTTCGTCATCATGGCGCGCACCGACGCGCTGGCCATCGAGGGGATCGACGCGGCGATGGATCGCGCGGTGGCCTACGTCGAGGCCGGCGCCGACATGATCTTTCCCGAGGCCATGACCGAGCTCGCGATGTACGACCGCTTCAAGCGGGCCGTGAAGGTCCCGATCCTCGCCAACATCACCGAGTTCGGCTTCACGCCGCTGTTCACCACCGCCGAACTCGCGACGGTCGACGTCGACATCGTGCTGTTCTGCTGCTCGGCCTATCGCGCGATGAACGCTGCGGCGCTGAAGGTCTACGAGGCGATCCGCGCCGACGGCACGCAGAAGAACGTGGTCGACACGATGCAGACGCGCGCCGAGCTGTACGAGCACCTCGGCTATCACGCTTACGAACAGAAGCTCGACGCGTTGTTCGCGGCGAAGAAGTAGGCACCACGTCATCTGTCACCCCGGCGCAGGCCGGAGCCCAATCACGACCGAACATCAATCGCGCCCCGGCCTTTCGCCGGGGTAGACGAGTTGGTGAGGAGCAGCCGATGGCCCAGGAAGAAGCGTCCACGAACACACCCGCGTTCAAGCCCAAGAAGTCCGTCGCGCTGTCCGGCGTGACCGCCGGCAACACCGCGCTGTGCACGGTCGGCAAGACCGGCAACGACCTGCACTATCGCGGCTACGACATCCTCGATATCGCCGACGCCAGCGAGTTCGAGGAGATCGCGCATCTGCTGGTCCACGGCAAGCTGCCGAACGCGAGCGAACTCGTCGCGTACAAGAAGAAGCTGAAGGCGTTGCGCGGCCTGCCCGCCGACGTGATCGACGCGCTCGAGTGCCTACCGGCCGCGTCGCATCCGATGGACGTGATGCGCACCGGCGCCTCCGTGCTGGGCTGCGTGCTGCCCGAGAAGGACGACCACAACCATCCGGGCGCCCGCGACATCGCGGACCGCCTAATGGCGTCGTTCGGCTCGATGCTGCTGTACTGGTACCACTACGCGTTCAACGGCCGGCAGATCGAGGTCGAGACCGACGACGACTCGATCGGCGGTCACTTCCTGCACCTGCTGCACGGCGAGCCGCCGCCCGACTCGTGGGTCGACGCGATGCACGTGTCGCTGATCCTCTATGCCGAGCACGAGTTCAACGCGTCGACCTTCACCGCGCGCGTCATCGCGGGCACCGGATCCGACCTGTACTCCGCGATCACCGGCGGCATCGGCGCGCTGCGCGGCCCGAAGCACGGCGGCGCCAACGAGGTCGCCTTCGAGATCCAGAAGCGCTACGAAACGCCGGACGACGCGGAAGCCGACATCCGCCGCCGCATCGACGCCAAGGAAGTGGTGATCGGCTTCGGGCACCCGGTCTACACGGTCTCGGATCCGCGCAACAAGGTCATCAAGGAAGTCGCCCGGTCGCTGTCGGAGGAAGCCGGCGACACGCGCATGTTCGACATCGCCGAGCGCCTCGAGACGGTGATGTGGGACGCGAAGAAGATGTTCCCCAACCTCGACTGGTTCTCGGCCGTCAGCTACCACCTGATGGGCGTGCCGACCGCGATGTTCACGCCGCTGTTCGTGATCGCCCGCACGTCGGGATGGTCGGCGCACGTCATCGAGCAGCGCATCGACGGCAAGATCATCCGGCCGACGGCCAACTACACCGGCCCCGACGACCTCGCGTTCGTGCCGCTCGCCGAACGCGGTTGATCGCGCTCAAGAATCCGCGCGCGGGTCCGATGACGACGGTACACCGCTGACCGGGAGGCGAGCTTCACGACCGGTCGGTCGCCCTGTTGCGCGACAACCGCAATAATGGACGTCTTCATGGCGTCTGCTGTGGCTTCGCTCGATAATCGCCTGCCGCGGACGCCGCGCGCCCGTCCCGCCGACGGCGGCTCGCAGTGTCTCCAACGCCTTCCTGGCCCGAGCACGATGCTGGAGACCGAGGTTTACGTGAAGACCGATGCGGGGCGCGACGAGATCCGGTCACGGACGCTCGGGCTGCCCATGTCCGTCCGCGCGATCCTGCTGATGGTCGACGGGCAACGGACGGTGTCGGCCATGCGCGCCCTGATCGCCGGATCGAAGGCGCCGGCCGACGTGCTCGACACGTTGATCGGGCAAGGGCTGATCGAATCGCTCTCGGGCGTCACCGTCGTCCCGGTGCCGGCTGCCGTCGGGCAACCGCTCGCGCCGGTCGCCACGCCGACGAGTGCGTCGACGAGTACGCCGAAGAGCGCGCCGACGAGTGTGCCGAAGACGGCCGCCTACGATGGTCCGATCGACCTGCTGTTGCCGACGATCCTCGGCGAATCGATGGTTGCCGGCGGCGCGGCGGCGGTCGCGCGGACGCCGGTCGCGGTCGTGGCGGCGACAAGCGTGCCG
>CAHJXF010000046.1 GCA_903644065.1 Betaproteobacteria bacterium | reverse complement strand
AGCCGGCGGCGATCTCGGCCAGGCCGGCGGTCACGACCAGCGCATTGGCGTCGACCAGCGACGCGTCGACCGCGCCGCCGATGCCGGCCGCGAGCGCGAACGGCACGGTCAGGCCGTCGGCCATGCCGAGCACGATGTCGCGGATCGTGTCGCCGGCCTCGAAGTGGCGCTCCGGATGCGCGGCGGCGACGGGCGACGCGGTCCTCATCAAGCCGCCCGCGCCGTTCGCTCGACCGGTGCGGGCGTCTTCGGCCGGTAGGGACACAGGTCTGCGACCACGCAGCGCCAGCACTCGGGAACACGCGCCTTGCAGACGTGCCGGCCGTGCAGGATCAGCCAGTGATGCGCGCCGAAGAGAAAACTCGCGGGCACCGCCTTCATCAACTTGCCTTCGACGATCTCGACGGTCTTGCCGCGCGCGAGCCCGGTGCGGTTCGATACGCGGAACACGTGCGTGTCCACCGCCAGCGTGTGCTCGCCGAAGATCACGTTGAGCACGACGTTGGCCGTCTTCCGGCCGACGCCGGGCAACGCCTCGAGCGACGCCCGGTCGTTCGGCACCTCGCCGCCGTGCCGCTCGATCAGTTGCGCGCACATCGCTATGACGTTGCGCGCCTTCGTCCGATAGAGGCCGATGGTGCGGATGTACGGCTCGAGTCCCCCGCTACCGAGCGCGAGTACCGTCGCGGGCGTGTTGGCGATCGGGTAGAGCTTCGCCATCGCCTTGTTGACCGACAGGTCGGTCGCCTGCGCGGAAAGGATCACGGCGACCAGCAATTCGAACGGGCTGTCGTACGACAACTCGGACCGCGGTTCCGGGTTGGATGCCTTCAAGCGCGCGAAGAACGCCTCGCGGTCGGCCGGCTTCACGGGTTCGACATCCGCGGCGCTCGCGGAAGGCGGCGCGCCGCGGCGCGGGAGATCGCCCCGGCCAGGATCGCCTGCTTGCGCTCGAGCATCGTGGACGAGGACGGCGCTTCGACGGACGGCGGCGGCAGAGACTCGGCCCGCAGGCGTTCGAGGCGCCGTGCCCGAGCCTCGTGTCGCCGGCGCGCCGACGACGCGCGCTCGTCGTCCCAGGCGAAGGGTGCCGGCACCATCGAGATGCAGTCGACCGGGCAGGGCGGCAGGCACAACGAACAGCCGGTGCACAGGTCGGCGATCACGTCGTGCAGGCGCTTCGCGCCGCCGGCGATGGCGTCGACCGGGCAGGCCTGGATGCACAGCGTGCAACCGATGCAGAGCGTCTCGTCGATCACCGCCAGCGCCAGCGGCTTCTGCGGGCCGCACGACGGATCGAGCGGCAACACGGGTTGCCCGGTCACCCGTGAAAGCAGGGCGACCCCGGCGTCGCCGCCCGGCGGGCAGCGGTCGATGGGCGCGTCGCCGTGCGCGATGGCACGGGCATACGGTCGACAGCCGTCGAAGCCGCACTGACGGCATTGCGTCTGCGGCAACGCCGCGTCGATGCGGCGCTCGAGGTCGGACCCGCTCGACATGGCGTCAGGCGCCCTCGACTCCGCTCACCGCTCGGCGTGCCGACGGATGAAATCGTGGATGCGCGGATAGACGACGTTCCGCCAGCGCGAGCCGCTGAAGATGCCGTAGTGGCCGCATTCGGGCGCTTCGAAGTGCTGCTTCATGGCTTTCGGAATACCGCTGCAGAGCGCATGCGCCGCTTCGGTCTGGCCACTGCCGGAGATGTCGTCGAGCTCGCCCTCGATGGTGAACAGCGCGACGTTCTGGATGTCCTCCGGCGCCACCTTCCGGCCGTCGACCACCCACGTGCCGGTGGCCAGGGCACGGTCCTGGAACACGGTCTTGATGGTGTCGAGGTAGTAGTCCGCCGGCATGTCGAGCACCGCGTTGTACTCGTCGTAGAACTTGCGATGGAACTCCGCGTCCTGATCGTCGCCCCGCACCAGCTGCAGGTAGAAGTCGTAGTGCGAATTCATGTGCCGGTCCGGATTCATCGCGACGAAGCCCGCGTGCTGCAGGAAGCCCGGGTAGACGCTGCGCCCGTGGCCCGGGAAGTTGGCCGGGACCTGATAGATCACGTTGTTCTTGAACCAGGCGTACGGCTTCGTGGTCGCCAGGTCGTTGACTTCGGTCGGGCTCTTCGCCGTGTCGATGGGCCCGCCCATCATCGTCATCGTGAGCGGCAGCTTGGCGTCGCCGGCGGTCGCCATCAGCGAGATCGCGGCCAGCACCGGCACGGTCGGCTGGCATACCGAGATCACGTGCACGTCGGGCCCCAGGTGGCGGATGAATTCCTGCACGTAGGCGATGTAGTCGTCGAGTCGGAACGCACCGTCGGACGCCGGCACCATGCGGGCATCGGTCCAGTCCGTCACGTAGACGTCCTGCTCGGTGACCAGCTGACGCACGGTATCGCGCAGCAGCGTCGAATGATGGCCGGACAGCGGCGCGACCAGCAGCACCTTCGGATCGGCCAGGTGATGGCCGAGATCCTTCGTGAAGAAGCGCTCGAAGTGGAGCAGGCGGCAGAACGGCTTCTCGAGTTCGACACGCTCGAGGATCGGCACCTCGACGCCGTCGACGGTGGTCGAGTGCAGTCCGAACTGCGGCTTCTCGTAGTCCTTGTTGATGCGATAGAACAATTCGTACCCGGCCGCCATGCGGCTCGCGAACGGCATGTACGACAGCGGGCTGTGCGGGCTCGAGAACATCTTGGCGCCCGCGGCGGCGAACGCCGTCAGCGGGTTGAGCACCGCGCGTTGCATCTCGTGGAGTTGGTAGAGCATCGAAGTCCTGGTGGCGGCACGACCTTCCCGAGGCCGCGCAACGAAAGATTATCGGCGGGCTCGCTGCACTGCCGCAAGTCGGCGCAGCGCTGGTTCGCGCACGATCGACGGTGCGACGGTGCGACGGTGCGCCGGTGCGACGGTGCGACGGTGCGACGGTGCGACGGTGCGACGGTGCGCAGTCCTCCGGCCTCTACCAGAAGTTCTCGCTGATGTAGTGGCCGGGGGTGTCGCGCCGCACCGGCGCGAAGCCGCTTGCGCCGAGCAGCACGCGCATCTGCTTGATCATCGACGGATTGCCGCAGAGCATGAGCCGCGAGTCGTCCGGCGACAGGTCGATGCCCACCGAGCGTTCGAGACGTCCATCCACCAGGAGATCGGTGATGCGACCTTCGAGCGAACCGATCTCGTGCTCGGCGGTGAGGGTGGGCCGGTAGTCGAGACGGCAGCCGTCGAACGGTGCCCGGGCCGCCCGGGTCTCCAGCAAGTCGCGATAGGCCAGCTCCACGGGTCGGCGCACGCTGTGGACGACGACGATGCGCTCGAAGCGCCGCCACACGGCTTCGTCGGCCAGCATCGACAGGAACGGCGCGATGCCGGTGCCGGTCGCGAGCAGCCACAGATGTCTCGCCGCGGTGAAGCGATCGGTGCGCAAGAAGCCGTAGACCGTCGGATCGACGAGGACGCGGTCGCCGACCCGGCTTCGCGACAGCGGCTGCGTGAACGGCCCGTCCGGCACCACGATCGAGTAGAACTCGAGTTCTTCCGCGGCGGGCGACGATGCGATCGAATAGGCCCGCCAGACCGGCTCGCCGTCGGTCGTCGGCATCGCGATCCGCACGAATTGCCCGGGTGTGAAGTCGAGGCCGGCCGGGCGCGTGGTCCCGAACGAGAACAACCACGGCGTCCAGTCGCGGCGCCAGATGATCGGGCAGGAAACGGAGCGGTCGTCTTTCACGCCGCTCCTGGCGGCGACGTCCGCGCGGGGGGATCCGCCGTCACTTCTCCAGGTACTGGAGCTTGTCCTTGACGTCGCGCCACTGATCCGAGTCGGGGAAGTGCGGCTTCATCCGCGTGATGCTGGGCCAGCCCTTCGACAGCTCCACGTTGAGTTCGATGAACGCCTTCTGGTCCGCCGGGACGTCCTCCTCGGCAAAGATGGCGTTGACCGGGCACTCGGGAATGCAGACCGCGCAGTCGATGCACTCGTCGGGGTCGATCGACAGGAAATTGGGGCCTTCGCGGAAGCAGTCGACGGGACACACGTCGACGCAATCGGTGAAGCGGCACTTGATACAGGATTCGGTGACGACGTGCGTCATGCGGTGACTCCGGACAGCGGTGAAGACGGGACCAACCAGACCGTCGATTCTACCGCAGCGGGGCGGGCCGCCGCCCGTGTCGGCCGGTGCGGAACGGCCGCTGCGGGGCCGGCGATGCGGGCCGGGGTCGCTCGCCTATAATCGTTCGATGCGGCCGGGCGGGGACGCCGTTTCCCGCCCGGCCGTTCGCCGCGACGACCATGCCGACCAACCTGCCGATCCTCCTCACGTGGTTGCGCATCGTCCTGATCCCGCTGGTGGTCGGCGTGTTCTTCGTTCCCGACGCGTGGATGAGCGGTCCGGCCAAGAACACCACCGCCACCGTCGTCTTCGTCGTCGCTGCGCTGACCGACTGGCTCGACGGCTGGCTGGCGCGGCGCTGGAACCAGACGTCGAGCTTCGGCGCCTTCCTCGATCCGGTCGCCGACAAGCTGATGGTCACCGCCGCGTTGATGATCCTGCTGCAGCTGAGCCGCATCAACGCGCTGGTCGCGCTGGTCATCGTGGGCCGCGAGATTGCCATCTCGGCCCTGCGCGAATGGATGGCGCAGCTGGGTGCGAGCGCCAGCGTCGCCGTCCACTGGCTCGGGAAGATCAAGACCATCGTGCAGATGGTGGCCATCCCGATGCTGCTGTACGACGCCTGGTTCGTCTTCTTCGACTCGCACCAGCTCGGCACCTGGCTGATCTGGGTGGCCGCCCTGATGACGGTCTGGTCGATGGCCTACTACATGCGCCGCGCCTATCCGCGCATCCTGGCGCGGACGCGCCCGCGACGCGGCCGGCGCTTCCCGCGTCGCGTCATCGACGGCGAGCCGCCGTCGCCGTGACGGCACGTTGCTTCGCCCTCGTTCCGGCTGCAGGCACCGGCACCCGGATCGGCAGCGCGATCCCCAAGCAATACTTGCCGGTCGCCGGCCGGCCGATGCTGTGCCACGCGCTCGCCGCGCTCGCGGCCGTGTCGCGGATCGAGCGGATCACCGTCGTGGTCGCGCCGGCGGACCGATGGTTCGACGACCTGCCGCTCGACGAAGCGATCGCCCGCCGCATCGAGGTGGTCCGTCACGGCGGCGCCACGCGGGCGGCCTCGGTCGCGGCCGGCCTCGCGGCGATGCGCCCGGTCGACGACGACGACTGGGTCCTGGTGCACGACGCCGCGCGCTGCGGCATCACGAGCCGCATGGTCGATGGCCTGATCGACCGCGTCGTCGGACATCCGGCCGGCGGCTTGCTGGCCCTGCCGCTCGACGACACGCTCAAGCGCTGCGCGGCCGGCGGGAGTCCGGAAGAGGCCGCGGTCGACGCGACGATCGACCGCGCCGGGTTGTGGCGCGCCCAGACGCCGCAGATGTTCCGCCATCGGTTGCTGAGCGATGCCCTGGCCGGTGCGGCGGCCCGCGACGTCGTCGTCACCGACGAGTCGAGCGCGATCGAAGCCGCCGGCCACAGGCCGCTGCTGGTCGCCGGCTCGTCGCGCAACTTCAAGGTGACGACCGCGGACGACCTCGCGATGATGGACTCGCTGCTGGTACCGCGCCCTGACCGAAAGCCCGCTCGATGATCATCGATTCGCTGCTCGACACCGACCTCTACAAGTTCACGATGATGCAGGTCGTGCTGCATCAGTTCCCCGGTGCGCAGGTCGAGTATCGCTTTCGTTGTCGCACGCCCGACGTCGACCTGGTGCCGTGCATCGACGAGATCGAGGACGAGATCGCGCATCTGTGCTCGTTGCGTTTTCGCGAGGAGGAGCTGCACTGGCTGCGCAGCCTGCGCTTCATCAAGAGCGACTTCGTCGACTTCCTCGACCTGTTCCAGATGAACCGCAAGTGGGTGCGCGTGTCGCCGTCGGCGAAGGGTAACGGCGAGATCGACCTGGTGGTCGAGGGACCGTGGCTGCACACCATCCTGTTCGAGATCCCGCTGCTCGCGATCGTCAACGAGGTGTACTTCCGACGCACGCAGAAGCATCCGGACCTCGTCGAAGGACGCACTCGCCTGCACACCAAGATCGACCTGATCCAGGGCGACCCGCGACTCGCCGACTGCAAGATCGCCGACTACGGAACGCGCCGGCGCTTCTCGCGCGCCTGGCAGCAGGAGATGCTGGGCACGCTGAAGGACCGCCTGGGCGCCCAGTTCGCGGGCACCAGCAACACCTGGTTCGCGATGACGCAGAACCTGATCCCGCTCGGGACGATGGCGCACGAGTACCTGCAGGCCTGCCAGTCGCTCGGCCCGCGGCTGCGCGATTCGCAGACCTTCGCCTTCGAGCGTTGGGCGCGCGAGTATCGCGGCGACCTCGGCATCGCGCTGTCCGACGTGTACGGCTTCGACGCCTTCTTGCGCGACTACGACATGTACTTTTGCAAGCTGTTCGACGGGGTGCGCCACGACTCGGGCGATCCCGTCGCGTGGGGCGAGCGGATGATCGCGCACTACGAGAAGTACCGCATCGACCCGAAGACCAAGACGCTGATCTTCTCCGACAGCCTGACCATTCCGCGCGTCATCGAGCTGCATTTGCGCTTCGCCGACCGGGCGCGCCTCGCGTTCGGGGTGGGGACCAACCTGACCAACGACCTCGGCTATACGCCGCTGCAGATCGTCATCAAGATGGTTCGCTGCAACGGCCAGCCGGTGGCCAAGCTGTCCGACACGCCGTCGAAGAACATGTGCGACGACGAGGCCTACCTCGCCTACCTGCGCCAGGTGTTCGACATCCCGGCGCCGGCGGGTTGACGCGGCGGCGGGCGGGGTGGGCCGCCTCGCATGGACCGTATCAACCGCTCGCGGTCGATCGTGCGAACCGTCGACATGCTCGCCCGCCCGGTCGATCTTGATCACTCGAGCCGCTGGTTCCCGCGTTCGCGGGCACGACCGATCGATTGTCGCGACGAACGCAGGACCGGTTCGTCGCCGCGCCGGCGTCCGAGCGGCGTTGGTCGGGTCGAAGCACTTCGAACGGCTGATCTTTTCACCATTCGTCCTACTACTGCGTCCCCATCGTCCGCACGGCGCGACCTGCGTACCTTGACGTCGTGGCGCACCGGTCGGCGCCTGACCTCACGTGGCGGAGCATGGCGATGGCGACGAATCCGATGGTTTACGACGAACCGGGCGCGCAGCGGGCGGCGACGGACCATCCGCACGACGATCGGCACGCGGCCGCCGCGTCGACCGGCTTCCAGGCGAGGGCACCGCGGCCTCACGTGGCCGAGGAACGGACGCTCGCCTATCTGGGCCGCGACGTCGCGATCCACGCGATGCCGACGACCTCCGGCGACCCGCTGCTGCAACTGCTCGGCACGATGCGCATGGGGGCCTTGCTGGTTGGTCGCGACGGTCGCGTCGTCTACCTCAACGAGGCCGGCAAGGAAGCCCTGCACGCGCAGATCGGGCTCGCGCTGCGCGGCGACCAGGTGGTCTGCGTGGCACCCGACACGCGCCGCAAGTTCGCCGTCGCCCTGGCCAACGCGTGTCGCCCGCCGTTCGTCGACGGCGCGGTGCTGCTGACCGCGACCGACGGCAGCGGTCTCACGAAGCCGATGCGCGTGCTGTCGATGGAACGTATCGGCGGCGCCCTGCGGCGCTGCGAGGACGGGCTGGCGCTGCTGTGCATCGGCAGTGCGCGGCAGCGTTCGCCCGAAGCCTCGATGCTGGCGCAGCTGTTCGGCCTCACGGCCGCCGAGTCGGCTCTGATGGCGGCCGTCGCCGGAGGCGAACGGCTGCACGAGTGCGCGGCACGGCGCGGCGTGTCGCTGGCCACCGTGCGGGCGCAGCTGCGCAACGTCTTCGTCAAGACCGGCGCCGAGACGCAGGCCGACCTGACGTTCATCGCGTGGTCCATCCCGGGCTTGTGGATCAATTGAGGTGGTCCGGGGGACGCGCGGGTCCGATCTCCACGACGGGCCGGCGCACTGCCGCATCCGTCCCCCGCTCGCCTTCGCAGCGTGATCGTCGGTCGCCCTCGGCGAATCGATGGCTTCCGACGGGGCGTCCGACCATCCCCGGCTCAGGTCGCTGGTCGTCGACCGACCTTCAGCAGGCGAAGCAGCGGACCGAGCGTGGGCGCCTGCACCAGCAGGCTGAACAGCACGACACCGTAGGTCGCGGTGACGAAGATCTCGCGTCCCGGAAAGCTCGGCAGCGACAGCGCGAGCGCGATCGAGATGGCGCCGCGCAGGCCGCCCCAGGTCATCAGCTTGACGGCGTGCGGCGTCTCGGGAAGCAGCGAGCGCATCGCAGTCAATGGGATGGCCACGCTCGCGAAGCGGGCCAGGACGACCAGCGGCAGCAGGATCGTCGCCGCGAACACCGACACGTTGGCCGCATCCAGCGACATCAGTCGAATGCCGACCAGGCCGAAGAGGACCAGGTTGAGGATCTGGTCCAGCAGGTCCCAGAACGAGAACAGGTGCTCGCGCGTCGTGGCGCTCATCGCGTGGCGGGCGCCGTCGTTGCCGATCACGAGGCCCATCACGACGACCGCCAGCGGCGCCGACACCTGCAGTCGCTCGGCCAGGCTGTAGCCGCCGGTGGCGAGCGCCAGCGTGATGAGGATCTCGACCGGATAGCTTTCGACGCCCTTGAGCATGAAGTAGCCGCCGTAGCCGATCACCAGTCCCACGACGAGCGCGCCGACGACCTGCTTGCCGAGAAGCACCGCGACGCTGGCGACGGTGGGCTCGGCGGTCCCCGTCACCAGGCCGAGCAGCAGGAGATAGGCAACGACGCCGGTGCCGTCGTTGAACAGGCTTTCGCCCGCGATCGCGGTCTCCAACGTCTTGGGTGCACCCGCCGTTTTCAGCACGCCGAGCACCGCGATCGGATCGGTCGGGGAGATCAGCGCGCCGAACAACAGGCAGTACTTCAGCCCGACTTCGATGCCGACGACCGACAACAGCCAGTGGGCGCCCAGCCCGACGAGCAACGTGGACAGGACGACGCCGACGGTGGACAGGATCAGGACGGGCAATCGCTGCCGATGCAGATCCGTGATGTTGATGTGCAGGCTGCCGGCGAACAGCAGCACGCTGAGCAGCCCGTGGAACACGATCTCGGGCATGTCGAGGCGCTCGCCGAACGAAGCGGCCCAGTGCACCGCGCCGGGCACGACCCGGCCGATCATCGTCAGCACCAGCGTGACCAGCAAGCCCATGAACGTGATGCCCACCGTATCGGGCAACCGCACGAAGCGGTGGTTGACGTAGCCGAGCACGGCGGTGGCGGTGATCAGCGTGCCGATCAGTTCGAAGACGGACATTGGCAGGGACAGCGGGTGGCTGACGGTTGCGACAGGAGGACGGCGCGGCGGCGGTCGGACGATGACAGCTTTCGTCGTGGTCGCGAAGCGGGACTGTATCGCCGTCGCACGAGGACCCGACCGCATCGATCCAGGTGCGATGGGCCCGCGAAGCGCGTGCTGCCCGAAGCAAAGCGGCCGCTCCAAACGAAAAAGGCCGGCATCGCTGCCGGCCTTTCATCACACTGGAACGACCCGTACTCTATTGCACGCGTCGCTCGACCGTGACGTCCTCGACTTCGACGCGTCGGTTCGGCTCCAGGCACTTGATCAGCGCGGTCCGGTTCTTCTCGCTGCACTGGACGACCGGATCGGCTTCGCCCTTGCCGGTCGTGGTCATGCGCGATCCGTCGATCCCCTTGCCAACGAGATACGCCTTCACCGCGTCGGCACGACGCTGCGACAGCTTCAGGTTGTAGGCCTGCGAACCGATGCGGTCCGTGTAGCCGGTGATCCGCACGTTGGCCACCGACGGATTGGCTTGCAACAGCGACGCGATGTCGTCGAGCTTCGGTTGAGGCGCCTTCAGCTTGGCGCTGTTGAACATGAACATCTCAGTCGCCGACATCGTCTGGCGCTCGAAACGCGGGGCCGGCGCCGGCGGGGGCGGCGGCGGGCTGGCTTGAGCGACGGGCGGCGGCGGCGGAGTCGGCGTCACGCGCGGCGCGGGTGTCGGCGTCTTCTCGAAGAAATAGGTCAGGCCCACGTTGACGTAGTTGTCCTCGTTCCGCTTGAACCCGTACACGTTGCTGCGCTGGAAGCCGAACACCTTCTTGTACTCGACCTCGGCGGCGAACTGGTCGCTGATGGCGTATTGCACGCCGACCCCCGCAGCAGCGTAGGGCGACGTGCGCGAGTTCTGGAAATTCGGCAGGTTGCGGCGGTCGTTCTCGGCACCGATTCCGAGCGAAACGAACGGACGCAGGCGGTCGCGCGTGATGAACAGCAGCCCGTCGACACCCAGCAACGACTGCTGGAAGCGGACATCCTCCGAGTCGGCGCGGGCGTAGCTGCCGCCGACGCGCACGTCGAAGTACTGGTTGATCGCCTTGCCAAACTTCAGGCCGGCATCGAAACCGGTGGACTTCGTACCGAATCGGTTGTCGGGGTTGAAGCCGCCGCCTTCGCCGATGACGTAGACGGACGGGTTGTACTTCAACTCCTGCGCATACGCCCCGGCGACGAGGCCGGAAAGCATGACGAGGCCGGAGGCCAGACGGGTTGCATTGTTCATGAGTGCTGCTTTCTTCGACTGAAAAGAGGAGGGCGCGAGGCGTGGCCGGATTCTCCGTGCTGGACCGATGCGCCGCATCGGTGCACCGTTCGATCACGTGTAGGGGAATATCCGAGTTCCCGGCGTCGGCGGCAATCCCGTGCCGTGCCCTGGGTGGCAGAAGCGGTATCGAACGATCGCGTCGGTGGCATCCCGTGACCGGTGCCGACCCGGCCCTTCTTAGTGCACGGTCCCCCTGCGCTGTTCGTCTCCATCGACCCGCACGTATTGCCACCAGTTCTGCATGACCGGATGCCGGTGGTAGCCGTGCACCCACGGCATGGTCATGTCGGTGAGGATGCGATGGACGCCCAGCTTCCACGGCGCGTAGGCGACGAACAGCTTGTCCATCTCGAGATAGAGCGCATGGCGCTGCGGACCGGCCGGGATCTTCTTCGACGCCTCGAACAGCGCATTCCACGCTGGCAGGTCGAAGCGCGCGTGATTGGCCTGGCCCGCGTTGGGACCGTAGAGCGTTTCCGTGAACGCCTGGGCATCCGGGGTGGACGCGGACCAGGCCAGCGCCCACGTCATCAGCTGGCCCGCCTTCGATTGCTTCAACAACTCGGGCCACTGGGCTTTGCGGATCACCATCCGGACGCCGATGGCGTCCATGTTCTTCTTCCACAGTTCGTCGAGTTGCTTGTCGATCTGCGTCGGCGTCGACGCGCGCTCGTAGACCAGCGGCTTGCCGTCGGGTAGCTCGCGGTAACCGTCGCCGTCGCGATCGAGGTAGCCGTAGGTGTCAAGGAGGGCGCGGGCACGCGCCGGATCGTAGTCGGCCGCGGCGGTGCGCAGGTCCGGGTCGTAGCCGGTGACGCCCGGACCGACCGGCGTCTGCGCGGCAATCGCCTGGTTGCGCCGTACCACGCGGATCTCCTCGGCCGTGTTGTAGCCGAGGCTGATGGCCCGCCGCAGTGCGACCTTCTCCGGCGTGTAGCCGCCCACCACCGGGTTCTCCATCTGGAAATAGGTGAAGGTGAGCTCGACGCCGAGGCTGCGATCCATCGCGATGCCGCGCTTGACGAGGTTGGGCGCGAGCTTGTTGTTGGGGATCGCGACGTTGGCGAAGTCCTCGGGCAGGCGCTCGAGCAGGTCCTGCTCGTCGTTCAGGAACGCCAGCCAGCGCGGCTGGTTCTCCTCGATGATGCTGACTTCCACGCGCGGCGTGAGCGGCAGGCGGCGGCCTCTCAGTTCGGCCGCGATCTTCTGTCCGACCGGATCGTCGGCCGGTGGGTCGGCGGTGAAGTAGGCCTCGCGAAAATTCGGATTGGCCTCGAATACCATCTTCGACGAGCGGCGCCACTCGGCGAGGCGATAGGGGCCGGTACCGACCGGATGCTCCATCGTCTTGTCGGGCGCCGCCTCGACGACCTCTCGCGCCAGCGCGCAGGACACGTTGCAATAGGCCAGCGTGTGGATGAAGTTGTAGTTCACCGCCATCAGCCGGACGCGAAAGGTGTAGCGGTCCAGCGTCTTCAGGCCCTCGACCTCGGTGTCGTAATCCATCGCGCCGGTCTTCAACGCCTTCTCGCGGATCGCCGGCATGCCGAGGATGTAGGGCTCGAGCAGGTACAGGTTGGGGCATTTCCAGCGCGGGTCGTACGCCCGCTTCATGCTGTACACGTAGTCGGCCGCCGTCAGCTCGCGACGCTTGCCGCCGAAGGCCGGGTCGTCGGCGAAATAGATGCCCTTGCGAATGTGCACGGTCCACGTCAGGCCGTCCGGCGAGACCTCGGGCAGGCCTTCGCTCGTGTTCGGAATCACTTTGACGGGGCGCGCCAGGTAGTCGTAGGTCAGCGGCGCGTCGAACATGTTCGCGTTCAGGACCGCCGAATACAGGTCCGAGATCTGGATCGGGTCGAAGCCGGTCTCGGCGACGCGGAACGCGTAGCGCAGCGTGGCGGGACCGTCGACCGCAGCGGCGGGCAGGACGCAGGCCATCCATGCGGCACCGGCGAGCAGGAGACACGAGAGTCGGGACATGGTCGCGGCCGGACGCAAAGGGAGCGACGATTGTAGCGAGCAGCCGACGCCGTTCGAAGAGCCGTGGCGCCCTCGAACGCGAATCGCTTGCCGCGCTGCTGCGTCGTGCCTATTCTTCGAGTCGACGCGCCCGCCGCTCGCCCGTCCACCGGCGAACGATGTCGCGAAGCGACCGCGGCATGCGCTGCGCAAGACGTCGTCACTCTCCCGCCCGCCCGGTCAACGCCTCGACGTGCTCGCCTACCTCATCCGCCGCATGTGGCAGATCGTTCCGACGCTGATCGGCGTGATCCTGCTCGTGTTCTTCCTCTTCAACGCGGTGGGTGGCGACCCGGCCGAACAGCTGGCCGGGCTGATCTCGAACCCCGAGCAGATCGCGGCGATCCGCCAGCAGCTCGGTCTCGACCTGCCGATCTGGCGACAGTTGTGGATCTTCGTCGTCCAGGTGGCCACGTTCGACTTCGGCAACAGCTGGGCGACCAACGAGTCGGTGGCCCACATCTTCGTCACGCGGCTGCCGGCGACGCTGACCATCATGGTGCCGGTGCTGATCCTCGAGACGGTGCTGGGCGTGCTGTTCGCGCTCGCGGTGGCCGCCGTGCGCGGCTCGCTCACCGACCGCTTGATCATGATCCTGTGCACGGTCGCCGTGTCGATCAGCTTCCTGGTCTACATCGTCGTGTTCCAGTGGCTGTTCGCCTTCCGCCTCGGCTGGTTCCCCGTGCAGGGCTGGAGCGCCAGCCCGTGGACCAACCTGGTCGTCTACGCGCCGCTGCCGGTGCTGCTCGCGGTGTTCGTCAGCCTCGCGCCGCAATTGCGGCTCTACCGCTCGTTCCTGCTCGACGAGATCGGTCAGGACTACGTGCGCACGGCGCGCGCCAAGGGCGTATCGGAACGCCTGGTGATGCTCAAGCACGTGCTCCGCAACGCGATGATCCCGATCCTCACCAACATCGCGATCCAGGTGCCGTCGCTGTTCGTGGGCTCGTTCCTGCTCGAAGTGTTCTTCTCGATTCCCGGGCTGGGCCGCGAGATCATCGTCGCGGTCAATCGCAGCGACTTCCCCGTCATCAAGGCGGCGACCGTCTACCTCGCCATGCTGACCATGCTGATCAATCTGCTGGCCGACGTGCTGTACAAGGTCGTCGATCCACGGGTCTCGTTCGAGTGAGCACGCGATGACGACGGCTCGTTCCGTCGCCCCGATCGAGGCGATCGGCGCCACCGTCGTCGCTTCGGATTTGCCGCTCGGCGACGCACCGACGTCGCCGCAGCCGATCGGCGGACCGGCGTCGCCCGCCGATGCGCCGTCGACCGGTGTCTGGCGGGCGGCCGGCAAGCGCCTGCTGCGCGACCGCGTCGGCCTGTTCTCGATGGTCGTGGTGATCGTCTACCTGCTCGCGATGGCGGCTTCGTGGCTCGGACTGATGGCGTCCGACTGGCAGGCGGAGACCGGCGTGGCCTACGCGAGTCCGAGCTTCCTCGGCCCGGTGGAGAACCTGGAGACCGGCGGTGGCGCTGCGGCGGGCGCCGCCCGCAACGCCGCGGACGAACTCGACATCAGCGCCGTCGATCCGCTCGCGCCGCGCTACCGGGAGTGGAACGACCGCATCTCGAAGAGCGCGGTGCCGGTGGCGCCGCGTGCCGAGACGCTGCCGTTCGGTGCGGACAAGTGGGGTCGCGACGTGCTGAAGAAGACGGTCAAGGGCGCGCAGGTCTCGATCTTCGTCGGTCTCGTGGCGGCGTTCGTGGCCACCTTCATCGGCACGGTGCTGGGTGCGCTCGGCGGCTACTTCCGCGGCTGGCTCGACGACGTGCTGGAGTGGTTCTACAGCGTGTTCACGTCGATCCCGTACATCCTGCTGATCCTGGCCTTCGCGGCGGTGTTCCGCGCCAATCCGGTCCTCGCGCACGCGGGCGTCGCGACCATCATCGCCGTGCTGGGCCTGTCGGGCTGGACCAGCGTCTATCGCCTCGTGCGGGCCGAGTACATCAAGCACCGCGAGCGCGAATACGTCCGTGCGGCGGACGCCATCGGGGCCTCGAACGCGTCGCGCATCTTCACGCACATCCTGCCCAACGCGAGCCATGTCGTGCTGGTCCAGCTGTCGCTGCTGGTGGTGGCCTTCATCAAGGCCGAGGTGATCCTGTCGTTCCTCGGCCTCGGCGTGCCGATCGACATGGTGTCGTGGGGCACCATCCTCGCCGAGGCGCAGAGCGAGCTCGTGATCGGCAAGTGGTGGCAGCTGGTCGCCGCCGGCGCCGGCATGGCGGTGCTGGTGACGGCCTTCGCGCTGTTCGCCGACAGCCTGCGCGACGCGCTCGACCCGAAGCTCCAATAGAGGATTCCCATGTCCGTCGACGCCGCGCCGCTACTTTCCATCCGTGACCTGCGGGTCGACTTCCGCATCGGCCGCGGCCGCGTGTTCCAGGCGGTCAAGGGCATCGGCTTCGACGTGCCGCGCAACCGCACCGTCGCGGTGGTCGGCGAATCGGGCAGCGGCAAGAGCGTCACGGCGATGGCGATCCTGCGCCTGTTGCCGGACAACGCGACCGTCGGCGGCACCATCGGCTTCGACGGGCGCGATCTCGCCCAGGAGCCGATGGCGTCGATCAAGCGGCTGCGCGGCAACGACGTCTCGGTGATCTTCCAGGAGCCAATGACGTCGCTGAACCCGGTGTTCACGGTCGGCGACCAGATCGCCGAGACGCTGCGCCTGCACGCGGGCCTGCGCGGACAGGCGCTTGGCCGGCGCGTGAGCGAGTTGATCGACGAAGTGGGCATCCCCGACGCGAAGGGCGCGATGCGGCGTTACCCGCACGAACTGTCGGGTGGCCAGCAGCAGCGCGTGATGATCGCCATCGCGATCGCCTGCAACCCGCGGCTGCTGATCGCCGACGAGCCCACCACCGCGCTCGACGTCACGATCCAGAAGCAGATCCTCGACCTCATCGCGCGGCTCAAGCGCGACCACGCGATGAGCGTGCTGTTCATCACGCACGATCTCCGCGTGGTCGGCGAGTTCGCCGACGACGTGGTGGTGATGCAGAACGGCGAGGTCCGCGAACGGGGAACGGTGGCGGAGATCTTCGGCGGCGCACGCGATCCGTACACCCAGGCGTTGCTCGCCTGCCGTCCGCCGCTCGAGCATCGGCCCCGCCGCCTCTTTCAGCTTCAGCTGCTTTACGTAAAGCGACGCCTGCTTCATCTCTTCGGGGCTCTTGAGATACAGCTCGGTGGGATATTTCAGGCGGTTCTCATCAGAGACCAATCGACCCATGCTGATGCAGCAGAGCACGTCGTGGGCAAA